>RGHK01000218.1 GCA_010024215.1 Pseudomonadota bacterium
CGTTTAGAAAGAATTCAAGGTGCATGGGTAACTGAAGATGAAATTAAAGATGTTGTTTCATGGGTTAAAAATCAAAAGGAAGCTGTTTATAATCCAGCAGTCATAGAAGAACAAAAAACATCATCTGTTTCTTCTTCTGAAGACTTTGGTGAAGATGAAAAGTTATTATCTACAGCAAAAGAATTAGTAATACGTTCACAATTAGGTTCTACATCCATGCTGCAGAGAAAACTCAGAGTAGGTTTTGCAAGAGCTGGAAGATTAATGGATATATTAGAAGCTCAAGGCATAGTAGGTCCATCGGAAGGATCAAAAGCCAGAGAAGTCTTGATTACTGTTGAAGAATATGAATCAGCATCTTTAACTTCTATAAATGACTCAAATAATGAAGTTACTGTGGAGAATGAATCAGATAATTTGGATACTGTTAATAATGATGAAGAGTCAGAAGATAACTGGTACGAAGAATAACTAGCTTTTTACTAATTTTCCTTTAATTATCCTGTTTCTTATTGCTGCTGATACAGCATCAGCTGTAAGGACTAACACTATTGTGCAAATAAGTACAGTGCCTGCTCTTGGGAAGTCTCTAAATCTTAGTTGGTTAATTAATTCTTGACCTACGCCACCAGCACCAACTACACCTAAAACTGCAGATGCTCTTAAATTTATTTCAAATCGATACAGCCAATAAGAAGTAATAGTTGGCATTACTTGAGGAATAATCCCAAAAGTTAGCTCATTTATTTTAGACCCTCCGGAAGATTTTATTGCTTCTAATGGTCCTTCATCTATACCTTCAATAACTTCAGATGATAGTTTTCCTAGAGTTCCTATTGAGTGAATTCCTATAGCAAGTGTTCCTGTTAAGGGACCCAATCCCGTAATAGGTAGGAAAATAAAGGCTAATATTAATTCAGGAAATGCACGAATAATATTTAGGATTTGTTTAGTAGCTTTACTCACAATTCCTTTAGCAAAGTTATTCGCAGCGAGGAACGATATAGGAAAACTAAAAAATGACCCAATAACCGTTCCAGCCCAAGCGATAAATAAAGATTCAAAAACCTTAGGGATTATTCTACTAAAAGCCTCTTGGCTAAGATCTAAAGGAAACATTGCACCTACCAATATTCCAATTTGTTTTGGCGCATTAATTATCCTATCTATTGTGATTTCTAATCCAGCAGCTGACCATAAAGAAGCAAGAATAATTAATGATGTTATTGAAGCAAAAAATGTCAGATCAAAAATATAAAAAAGGAGATGACTTTTTCAATGCCTTAGATGAT
>RGHK01000219.1 GCA_010024215.1 Pseudomonadota bacterium
GTATAATCTCAATATGGATAACGTAATAAAATTAAACAACCTTGATCCAATTGTCGAAAGATACTTATCATCTGTTGATAAATCTTCGATAAAAAGAACTTTAGCTTTTGAGTATTTTAATAATGATATTGATGAGCTTGATTGTTACATAGATAGGCAAATTAATAATAAAGCACTCACAGTAGATTTTATTGAGCCAAAGGGTCAAATGGAATTTTCTTTTTAATTTTTAATTAAAAATAATTTCTTTATTTAGATTCTTTTCTGTATATAATTTAAGAGGGTGTCTTGTTATTTAGTTTTTTAAGGGGACTATATAACATTTTATTATTACCCTGAACATGGAGGTGGTCCTATTAGTATTTATTTAATAACAGGAAACGGAGGATCTACCTTTTGACACGGGGTAATCTATAAGTTTTCGACTAGTTATAAATTGCAGTAGCAGTTAAACTAGATTTTTTATAACCCCCAAGTTCTCTTGGGGGTTTCTTTGTCTTAGTGGTATGGAATTTAGGTATTGGATTTTATTAACTTTTTTGGGAGCTTTGTGGGGCA
Source organism: Pseudomonadota bacterium (assembly GCA_010024215.1). Taxonomy (GTDB): domain Bacteria; phylum Pseudomonadota; class Gammaproteobacteria; order Magnimaribacterales; family D2472; genus SCGC-AAA076-P13. Next base: position 559 of record RGHK01000219.1, read on the forward strand.
GTGCTTTTATGTTTATAAAGGTTGCTACTCCAGAGTTTGGACCTATAGCTTTAGTTAATACCAGGTTAATAATAGCTTCATGTATTTTTTTACCAATTCTTTTAAGAAGTAAATATATTTATTTACTAAAGCCAATTTGGCGACAAGTTTTAGTTTTAGCTATTTTAAATAATGCTATTCCATTTACTTTATTTTCATATGCAAGCTTTGGTGCTGACTCAAATATATTAGCAATACTTAATGCAACCACAGCTTTTAATACAATGATTATTGCTTATATATGGATAGGAGAGAATGTAAGCTTAAAACAATTATTTGGGCTTTTATTGGGCTTTATAGGAATATTTATTTTAGTTAACCCTCAGAACTCAGAAACGACTTTAATTTCAAGCATGTCAGCTTTGTTAGCTTCATTTTTTTACTCATATTCAACAGTTTATATTCAAAGACAATCTGTAAATGCTAATAAGATGGTGTTAATAGGTTGGTCAATAATATTTAGTGCAGTCATTATGTTGCCTGTTACTATTTTTTATCTTCCTGATACGATTCCGTCTATCTCTGCTATAGGTTCAGCTATATGGCTTGGAGCAATATCCACTGGTTTAGGGTTTCTTGGTTATGTAAGGCTAATAGATAAAATAGGTGCAGTAAAAACCTCAACCGTTGCCTATTTCTTACCAGTGTTTGGAATCATTTGGGGCGCTATATTTTTAAATGAAATTATTTCAT
>RGHK01000220.1 GCA_010024215.1 Pseudomonadota bacterium
ATAATATCTTTTTGTCTTATACCAAACTTATGTTCCTCATCTACAATTAACAAACCGGTATCTGAAAAATTTATACCTGATGTAAATAAAGCATGAGTACCAATCAAAATATCAACCTTATTTTTATTGAATTCTTCAACGATTTTATCTTTATTGCTTTTTTTTGTATGCCTATTTATTAATTTGATATTTACAGCAGTATTCTTAAATCGTTCTAAAAATGATTCATAATGCTGGTTGCTTAAAACAGTGCTTGGTGTAAGAACAATTACCTGTTTTTGAGAGCTAACGCATATAAATGCAGAGCGCATGGCAACTTCTGTTTTACCAAAACCGACATCTCCACATAAAACCCTATTCATTGGTTTAATAAGACCAATATCTTTTTTAATTGAATCTATTGCTAATAGTTGATCAGGCGTTTCTGTAAAGGCAAAGTCATCATTAAACTTCAAAAAATCTTTTTCATTTACTTTTAATGAATAAGCTAAAGATTCTTGTCTCCTTGATTCTACATCTAGTATTTCAGCAGCATGGTCATAAGCTCTTTTTTTTGCTTTTTCTTTATTTTTTAACCATCTATTTGATGATAGAGAGTCAAGTGTAATTGGATTTGATAAATCGCTTTTATGATATTTACTAATTAAATCAACACTTCTTAAGGGTACATATAAAGACTCATTTGATGAGTAAATTATTTTTATATATTCATTAGAATTTCCATTAGCAGTTACAACTTCTAAGCCTTGATACTTTCCAATTCCATAATTCTCATGAACTACAAAATCACCTTCTTTAAATATAGTTTCCTTGGATATAACAGCTGATTTTGATTGAATTGCATCATCAAATGTTAAATTAACATCTTCATGATATTCATTATGAAAAAGAATTAATTTGTCTTTTAATCTTATTGGTCTAACTGGATTAGTATTTATTATGTTAATACCTTCTTCAGCTTCATATAAATTGGTAATGTGTTTGATTTTAGGGCTAAATTTTTTTACGAATGATTCATATTCACTTTGTATATTTGTTGCGAATACAATTTTTTTCTCTTCAAACGAGTTGTTTTTAATTTTGGATAAAAAATCCTCACCTTTAGAAAAATTAATCTCTCCAAAAATATTATTCGAAACGGATTCTGCTGATGGTAAGGTCTCTTTAATTTTATTTGAATTCACAAATAAATCTTTTGGTTTGAGTAATGGTCTATGAATGTCTATATTTTCATCAACAAATCTCTGATTTACATAATCATCATATTTATCTATTTCTTTATCCAAATAA
>RGHK01000023.1 GCA_010024215.1 Pseudomonadota bacterium
ACAGTATAAAAATAACTAATGGCAATGAAGTATTTGATTACCAAGTATTGGATGCAACTCAATCAATATATGAAGATGAGTTTTTTGGCAAATCTTCTATTCTAAGAAAAAGATTTGAAATTAAAATTGAAACAAAAAATCTATTGGATTTATCAAATATATTGATAAAATACCAAGGCTGTTCAGACGCTGGGATATGTTATCCTTTACAAAACGTAAAACTTCTTTAAAAATATAGCTAAAATCTTTTAAATTCTGTTAAAATCATAAAAATGAGTATTTTATTAATAAATGGGCCTAACTTAAATCTTTTGGGTACAAGAGAAATAAGTATGTATGGCAATACATCTTTAGATGAGCTAGAAAAAATGCTTTCAAGTATGGCAAAAGAACATAATATTAATCTGATATGTTTTCAATCTAATGCAGAACATGAAATTATTAATAAGATTCATGATGCGCGTAACAATGATGTGAAATCAATAATTATTAATCCAGCAGCATTTACCCATACAAGCATTGCCATTAGAGATGCATTAAGCGGAGTTGGAATACCATTTTATGAAGTACATATATCTGATATTAAATCTAGAGAAGATTTTAGAAAATTTTCATATTTTTCAGATATTGCACAAAAAGTCTTTTGTGGTATGGGGCTGGATGGGTATAAACATGCATTACATGAAGCAATTAAATTAGATATTTAGGAGTAGGTATGGATATTAGAAAAATAAAAAAATTAATTGAAATGCTTCAAGATTCTGATCTAAAAGAAATTGAAGTTAGCCAAGGAGAAGAATCTGTAAGAATTTCAAGAGATAACTCATCACAATTTGTTCCAGTTGAGCGGGTTGCACAGCCAATTCAACAACAGGTAACAGAACATGCTCCAGTGAATAATAACTCGGAAGAATCTCCTAAAATAGATGGTAACATCGTGACATCTCCTATTGTTGGAACATTTTATAGAAAACCAAGTCCTGATAAAGATCCGTTTATCAAAGTTGGAGATGTTGTTGAACAAGGCGATGTGCTTTGTATTATCGAAGCCATGAAAATGATGAATGAAATCAAATCAGATTTCAGCGGAACTGTAGTTGCTATAGATGTAGAAGATGGGCAACCAGTAGAATACGGACAAAATATAATAACTATCAAATAAAAATGCCTTTTAAAGTTCTCATTGCTAACAGGGGTGAAATAGCATTACGCGCTATAAGAGCCTGTAAAGAATTAAATATCTCTACTGTGTCGGTATATTCTGAGGGTGATAAGGATTTGAAACATCTTAAGTTTTCTGATGAAACTGTATGTATCGGGCCTGCTTCACCTCTAGAAAGTTATCTAAATACGCCAGCTATATTATCTGCAGCAGAGCTAACTCAAGTAGACGCAATATATCCAGGTTATGGTTTTCTAGCAGAAGATTCAAATTTTGCAGAAATGTGTGAAAAGAGTGGTTTTAAGTTTATTGGCCCAAGTCCTGAGACTATTAAAAGCATGGGTGACAAAATTACTGCCAAAACTCTTGCTGAGAACTCAGGAATCCAAATTGTTCCTGGATATAAAGAGGATATTCCGGATGATGAAGAAGAATTTAAAGCTATAGCAAAAAAAATTGGTTACCCAATAATGATAAAAGCAACTGCAGGTGGTGGCGGAAGAGGAATGCGTGTTGTTAAAAGTGAAGAGGATTTAATTTCTTCTGCAGAAATAACTATGCAAGAAGCAAAAATAGCTTTTGGAAATGAAAAAATATATCTAGAAAAATTTATTGCCAATCCAAGACACATTGAGATACAGGTTGTTGGAGATGGAAAAGGTCATGCTATTCACCTTGGAACCAGAGACTGTAGTATGCAAAGGAGACATCAAAAAATTATAGAAGAAGCTCCAGCACAAAACATTGACGAAAGCTCTCTTAATCAAACATATGAAGCATGTATAAATTTATGCAAAAAAATTAAATACGAAGGTGCTGGTACGATTGAATTCTTATATGAAGATGGACAATTTTACTTTATTGAGATGAACACAAGAATCCAAGTAGAACATCCTGTAACTGAAATGATTACAGGGTTCGACATTGTAAAAGCACAATTAAGGATAGCTCTTGGCCTTGATATCAAATTGGATCAAAATTCTATAAAATTTTTTGGCCATGCTGTTGAGTGTAGGATTAATGCTGAGGACCCTGAAACTTTTCAACCATCTCCCGGAAAAATTACAAAAATGCATATTCCTGGTGGATTTGGAATCAGATATGACTCTCATATTTATGGAGGATATATTGTCCCTCCATATTATGATTCACTACTAGCAAAAATAATTACATTGGCTAATACTAGAAATTCTGCAATTAAAAGAATGATTAGCGCTCTAGATGAATTCTTTATTGAGGGTATCAAAACAAACCATCCTTTGCATCAGAAATTAATGCATGATGATACTTTTGTTAATAATGAGCATACAATTAATTATCTTGAAACTGAATTTTTAAAAAATGATTCCTGAATATATTCCTCAAGAAATAGAAAAAGCGCTCCAAAAAAAGTGGTTAGAAGAAGATAGGTTTCTTGCAAAACCAGATAATCGTGAAAAATATTATTGTCTTTCTATGTTTCCATATCCATCTGGTAAATTGCATATGGGTCACGTAAGAAACTACACAATTGGTGATGTAATTTCCAGATACAAAAGAATGAATAATTTTAATGTTTTCCAGCCCATGGGTTGGGATGCTTTTGGTTTGCCTGCTGAAAATGCTGCAATAGCCAACAAGGTCAGTCCAAAAGAATGGACCAATGAAAATATAGAACATATGAAAAAACAGCTTGTTGCACTCGGGCTTGGATATGACTGGTCTAAAGAGCTAAGAACTTGTGAGCCGTCCTATTATAAATGGGAACAATTAATATTTAAAAAATTCTATGAAAAAGGCCTTGTATACAGAAAAAAATCATTAGTAAATTGGGATCCTGTAGATGAAACAGTTCTTGCTAATGAGCAAGTTATAGATGGAAAAGGATGGAGGTCTGGAGCACAAATAGAAATAAAAGAAATAGATCAATGGTTTATTAAAATAACTGAATATGCAGAAGAACTGTTGAACTCATTAGAAGAAGTTGACTGGCCTGAAAATGTTAAAACAATGCAAAAAAACTGGATCGGCAAATCGCATGGTGCAGAAATAAAATTTAAAATCAAAGATACAAAAGAATTCTTAACTGTTTTTTCTACAAGACCTGATACCATCTTTGGAGCTTCATTTATAGCAATATCGCCTAATCATGAAATTGCATTAGATTTAGCTAAGAAAGATATCCAAATTTCTGATTTCCTCCAAAAATGTAAAGAAGTGTCTTCCGCTGAGGCTGATATGGCTAAAGCAGAAAAATTAGGAATAGATACTGGAATCAGTGCTATACACCCTCTTACAAATAAAGAAATTCCTGTATGGATAGGAAATTTTGTTTTGCTGGACTATGGTACTGGAGTGGTTATGGGAGTACCTGGACATGATCAAAGAGACTTTGAGTTTGCGTCTAAATATAGTCTAAATATAATCCAAGTTATTTCAAATGATAACGAAGAGGATCTTCCTATTATTAGCGAGGGCACACTTATTAATTCTGAAAAATATAATAATTTAAGTTCTAAAGATGCTTCTATAAAAATAACAAATGATTTAACTGACAAAGATTTAGGATGTGGCTTGGTTCAATACAGGCTGCGAGACTGGGGAGTTAGCAGGCAAAGATATTGGGGTTGCCCAATTCCAGTAATTTATGAAAATGGTACTCCAAGAATAGTTGATGAAAATGAACTTCCTGTGGAGCTACCTGAATTACCTGAGAATTCAGCTCCAATTCCATTGAGTCAAAATAAAGATTTTTATGAAATATCATCAGATATTCAAAGAGAAACAGATACTTTTGATACATTCATGGACTCATCATGGTATTACGCGCGCTTCACCTCTGCAGATAACAACGAATCTGTATTTGATAAAAATTCAAGTTATTGGCTGCCAGTAGATTTATATATTGGTGGAATAGAACATGCCATTCTTCATCTACTTTATTCAAGATTTTTTCATAAAGCACTTAGAGATATGGACATGGTTGAGGGTAATGAGCCATTTAAAAAGCTTCTTACCCAGGGCATGGTCTTAAAAGATGGTGCAAAAATGTCAAAATCAAAAGGTAATACCGTAGATCCGCAATCATACATTGATAAATATGGCGCTGATACTGTAAGACTATATATGATGTTTACTGCTCCTCCGGAACAGAGTCTAGAGTGGTCTGAATCGTCAGTTGAGGGAGCATCAAGATTCTTAAAAAAAATATGGAATCTAATTATTGAAAGAAGATTTGAAGAAATTAAAGAACCCTCAAGCTTTTCTGAAGAAGAAAAGGCTCTAAGAAGGAAAACTCATACAACGCTTAAGAAAGTTACTAATGATTTTGAAGCTAGATTTTCATTTAACACGGCTATTGCCTCTATTATGGAGCTACTAAATTTCATCCCAGAAAAATTTAAAAGTCAGGAAACGTCCGAATCTGAAAAGTTTTGTTTAAATGAAACAATCATTATTATTCTAAAAATGCTTAATCCAATTGCGCCACATATATCTGAATATTTATGGAATGCATTCTATGATCAAAACCCTCAAGAAGGAATTGAGTCCTCATGGCCAGAAGTAAATCAAGATCTTTTGGAAATTTCTGAATTTGAGCTTGTTGTTCAAATTAACGGAAAAGTAAGAGGAAAAGTTATAGCAAGCATTGATTCAGATCAAAGTGAAATAGAAGAACTTGCCTGCACTATTGAAAATGTTTCCAACAACCTCAAAGACAAAGAAATAAAAAAAATAATTTATATTAAAGGCAAGATAGTAAACTTTGTTATTTAGGCTTATCTATTTTATTTATACTTTCATTATTCATATATCATGGTTAATATAATTTGATGAGATACCCTCAACAATTTTCTTTATTATTAATACTGTTGTTTATATCAAGCTGCAGTTTTTCCCAAGTTTCTCTAAATTCAGAATTAATTGCTAACTATAGTATTAATTATGATGAATCTATTCCAAAATCATTAACAGATCAGGTTAATACGATTTTTAATATCAAAAAACATGATGATGATAATCAGATTCTTTTGAGTGAATATACTTTTAATGAATACAATATTTATGCTGGTTCAAAGCTTAGATCTCTTGAGGGTGAGCTTATTGCTAAGATCAAATTTAAAATAACAAATGGCAATGAAACAAATAATAGAGACATAAAAGTTATTAGAAGGTATAAATCAAATGAGCTAAATCCTTTCGCTGAAAAAGAATCAATCGAAATGCTTAAAGAAGACATATTCAAAGAAATCCTAAATGAAATACTCTTAGAGGTGAGTCTCTTTGAAATGTGAATATACAGCTCTAAGTAAATATTTAGAGAAATCGCAAAATTTATATTTTATATATGGTCCTGAAGTCGTTTTAAGAAATCACTCAAAAGATGAGATAAAAAGATCTCTTGCAAATCAAGGCTTCATAGAGAGAAGAGTAATAACTAAAGAAGACTTTGATAAACTACATCAAATCATAATTGAGAGCTCAGCTGGCTCATTATTTGGAACAAAATTAATTATTGACATACATCACGACCAAGGCAAATTACCAGATCATATAATTAAAATATTTGAGATTGAGAATATTAGTAAAAATCAAAATATAGCCTTAATAATTAACTCTCATAATGAAAAATTAAATAGCTCAACAAAATGGGTGAAGGCAATGGACAAGGTTGCTCTCATTGTAGAGTGTAAAAAATTAAAATCTTATGAAGAAAAAATTTGGTTAAAGCATCAGCTAGATTTCGTAAATGAAGAGGACAAAAAATTTCTAGTTCAAAAAATCTATGAGATGAATATAGGTAATTTAGTTGCGCAGCAAAATGAAATTAATGTTCTAAAATTACTTTATAAAGAAGATATTAATTTATCCTCAAGTACGATTAATGGTAATGCTGAGTTTGAACCCTTTGAGTTAGAAGATGCATTGATTAACTTAGATACAAAACATGCATTAAGAATAACAAGCACGATAAAGGAGTCTGAGGCACATTATGGTCCTTTACTTGTTTGGATTATCGGAAAAATTGTTAATAATTCAACAATTGCAAAACAAAACAATAATCCTAAGGCAAGCCTTGAAAAATCTGGTATTTGGAGCAGTAAAATTTCAAATTATATGAAGTTCATAAAATACCATCCAATCAATAAATTAATCTCACTTCAGAAAAACGTATATGAATTAGATATGTCCAGTAAAGGTCTTGGTAAAAAAAGTTTTTGGGACAGTCTTGATAGGATGATAATTAATTTAACAACTAACTAAAAAATCTTTTATCAAAGGCCTCTTTACACAAAATGTAATGCGGATCATTTAGGCTTAAAGAATTATCAAGGTTAATAATATTTTCAATTGGTGCCATGCCTTTAGTTGAACTAGTTAGCCATGCAGAAGATGCAGTTTTTAAATCGTTAACACTGAAGTCACCTTCAACGACCTTTATATCAATTTCTGCTAATGCATTAATGCAAATTGATCTGGTTATTCCGGGCAAAATATTATTAGATAAAGCTGGGGTACATATCTTGTTATCTTTTATAAAAAATAGGTTAGAAGCCCCTGCTTCTGTCAAAGTCTCATTTTTGTGCATAATAACCTCGTCGCACTTATGAGCTCTGGCATTATTCATATTCATAACATTCCCTAATAATGAGGTTGATTTTATATCGCACCTTCCCCATCTAATGTCTTCACATATCATCACCTTTAAAATCTTTGTTTCAAAAACAAATGGCGTTACGTAGCCAAATGTTTCAGAAGTCATCTCATCAGAATACATGTGAGACCGCATTAAATCTTGCCCTCTAGTTACTTGATAGTAAACATAGCCATGGTCAAATTCAGATGATGACATTAATTGCTTAATCTCATTCGAAACTTTTTCTATGTCAATTTTAATTGAAAGTGCGTTTACACTTCTAAGCAACCTTGCTATGTGCTCATCAAAAGATATTAGCCTGCCATTATAAAAAGGTAAAACCTCATAAACACTATCTGAAAAAGTATATGCCCTCGATAAGGGTGAAACTGTAATATTTTCTATGTAATCAAAATTACCATTAAAAACAGCCTTAATTTGATTCATTCTCCGTCATTCCAAAAAGACTTAAAATCCATAAAACAAATTTAGACCAAAGCCTACCAAAGAAACCTTTAGCTTCAATGCTTTTTAATGCAACAAGATCTGTTGAAAATACTACTTCGCTATTGCTAATGATTTCAAGTGTACCTATTGATTGGCCGACCTCTATTGGTGCTTGTATATTGTTAGAATAATTGTAATTCACAGTAAGATCTTTGAAGCTTGTTCTAGGAAGGGTTATAGACACATCCTCCAAGACACCCAATCCTAATGTTTTCTCCACACCTCCCCAGATATTAATATTTTTATACTCTTGGTTAGCATTTAAAACTTTTTGGGTAGCAAAAAATCTAAACCCATATTCTAGTAACCTTTGACTAGCAAGAAATCTATCGTTATCAGAGTCGCTACCAGCAACAACACTAATCAACCTCATATCACCCCTTTTTGCAGAACCAACCAAGCAATAACCTGCAGCTTCAGTGTGACCAGTCTTTACTCCATCTGAAGAGTCATCTCTCCATAATAATTTGTTTCTATTTAGCTGTTTAATGTCATTAAAGGTATATTGCTTCTCTTTATATAAAGAATAGATATCTGGAAATTTCTTGATAAAATCAGATGTCAATATTGCTAAATCTTTAGCTGAAGAAAAGTGATTATCGTCTGGTAAGCCAGTTGAATTTTGGAACATCGTATTCTCTAAATTTAAAGATGATGCATATGCATTCATTAGATCTACAAATCCTCTCTCTGTTCCACCTGCATATTCTGCAATTGCAACTGAAGCATCATTACCAGACTGAATAATTATTCCTTTTAATAAATCTAGCACGCTTACCCTTTTGCCTGCTTCTATAAACATTCTTGAACCTTCCATTCTCCATGCTTTTTCACTAATTAGAACTTCATCATCTAGAGAGATTAAATCATTTGAAATCTGATCTGCGACAACATAACTTGTCATAATCTTTGTCATACTTGCGGGCTCAATTTCATCTGAAGAATTAAATTCTGCAATAACTGTGTTGGTGTTAGGCTCAATTAAAATATAGCTCTTAAGATTTAGCTCAGGAGCATCTGGAACAAAACTTTGTCCATTAATGAAAGTAGATATTAGTATTGGTAGTATGAGTAATTTTTTCATTTTTTTAATTCTTCTGATAAATAATAAACGGCCATCGCATAAAAATGACTTACATTATATTTGGTAATTGCAATAAAGTTATCATCTCCGATGAAATATTTCTCTTTTCCGTCTTCTTCAAACATTAGCGGAATAAATTTCGAAAGTTCTTTGTTTGGTTTAAAGATCTTTCTAACATTGTTTGGATCTGAGTTATATATAATTTCACCCTCTCTCTTCCAGCCATGTACAGCTAGATAATTGGCCACACTTCCAATAGCATCTTCTACAGAATTAAATAAATCAGCATTACCATCACCGTCATAATCTACTGCATATGCTCTATAACTTGATGATATAAATTGGCCATAACCCATGGCTCCAGCATAAGATCCCTTTATATCAAGAATGTTTAATTCATTTTCTCTTGTTAATAAGAAAAAACTAATTAATTCTTTCCTAAAAAAATTTGCTCTTCTAGGATAGTCAAAACCCAAGGTTAATAAACTATCAATCACTCGATAGCTACCTTGAATTTTTCCATATCTAGTCTCAACACCAATTATTGCGGTGATAATTTCCTTTGGAACTCCAAATTCATTTTCTGCTTTCTCTAATATTTGAAGATTATTCTTTATAAATAATTTTCCATTACTTATTCTCTTATCTTCAATAAATAACTTTCTGTATCTATCCCAAGTCCAGGTAAATTCAGCAGGTTTTGATATTGAATCAATGATCTTCTGTTTTCTTTCTGCACTTGCAAGCACTTCCGAAACATAATCTCTTTCAAAGCCATGTTCATTTACAAGCTCGTCGATCAATGCCTCTGTTTTTGGATGCATCAGATAATCTGCATATAAATTTATAGAAAATATTAATATTATAAATTTAGGAAACGACAAACTCAATATAAATACAACCACTGCAAAAGGGTTGGAAAAAGTTATTGGTGAAGCTTTAAAATCTCAAGAAGTTTTAGACCCTTTATTTAAAAAATTAAAAGGTGTAAACAAAGATGATTTAGATATAGTTACAGTTTCAAATGAAGCTGAAATGCAAGACTTACCTAGTGATGCGCAGCAAGCGCTTAGTAGTAGAGATGGTATGTTTATTGGTAAAGGTAAAGATGGTAAAGCTAAATTATATATAAATCAAGAAGTAGCTTCTTTAGCAAGTGCTAACAACGTTGTGGCTCACGAGCTTTTACACTACATGATTTCTAGAAAGTTTAAGACTGATAATACCTCTATGAAACCTTTAGTTAATGAATTAAAGTCTTATCTTCAAAAAAATCACGCAGATGCTTACGCTAGAATACAACAACGTATAGATGATTTTTATACAGATAAAAAAACTGGTAAAATTGGAAAAGGAGCGTTAGAAGAGTATATAAATGTTTTTTCTGATTTAATTGCCACAGAGCAAATAGATTTAAAAGATTTAGAGTCAAAAGGATTAAGAGGTCAACTCAAAGATGTAGCTGCTGGTTTTGGTTTTGGTAGCTTTCAACTTGACACAGCTCAAGATCTTATAAAGTTTATAAGTACGTTTAATAAAAACGTAAATAGAAAAGGTTTATTAGGAAAAGCTATGGGCCTTAAAGTTTTAGACGTAAGCTTAGAAAGTAAAAAACTAAAAGAAGGTATTAGTAGACGTGTTAGAAAAGCCTCAGTAACAGCTAAAGATGTTGCTAAAAAAACATTAGATGAAATAGGTAAACCAGAAAATTTTGATCCTTCTAACAGAGAGATAACAAATCAACTAACTGGTATGGTAAAAGTACAGGTTGATAACTATTTTAACAATAGACCTTCATTAAAAGCAGACAAGCCTGTTAGAGAAGAGGTGCAAGCTGAGATTTTATTTAGATTAATAAAC
>RGHK01000221.1 GCA_010024215.1 Pseudomonadota bacterium
GGTTAATTATATACAGGAAAAATATCTTATGTTGTATCAAATAGGTTTAATTCTTATGCTTGTCGCACTTGCATTAATCATCGGTAAGAAATTCAAAAAAACAGATTCTGATAATGATCAGCTTATATATGAGGATGAAATGTCTAGTGAAGAGCTAAATAAATTGGACGATGAAATTAACTGATTTCTTCTCTTAAGGATCGTAATAATTCTCTACATGCAAAAGCAGTAATTATTGAAAATGGAATACCAAAAATCACCACTGCAGTTTGAAGAGCACCAAGACCTCCTGCTTTAAGAAGAACAGCAGCCAACAAACCTAATAATATTGCCCACGTTGCCCTAGAAATCAAAGGAGAGTCACCTTCAATATCAGCTCCTTTTTTCGATGAGAGCATTGAAGCTACAAGTGCACCGGAATCTGATGATGTTACGAAGAAAGTAACTATGACAAATAGAGTTATTACTGATAATGTTAAAGAAAAATTCATTGGATCATACATTACAAATAAAGCAGTGCTTACATTATTACTAACTGCAGATGCTATATCACCAATATTATTAAGAACCTGATATATGGCTGAATTACCAAATACACCCATCCATATAAAAACAATAAACGATGGAACAAACAATACACCTATAATAAATTCTTTTATTGTCCTTCCATAAGAGATTCTAGCTATAAATAATGATACAAATGGCGCCCAAGCAAACCACCAAGTGAAATAAAATAAAGTATAAGCATTTTGATAAACAGTATTATCGTATGCTTCAGTCCAAGTAGATAACTGAATAATTTGATTTAAATAAACTCCAGCATTTTGTATGATCGAGTTCATAATAAATAATGTTGGCCCTAAAATTAAAATTGATAACATTAAAAATGTAGCAACAGTCATATTAATTTGTGAAAGTCTTTTAATACCCTTATCTAAGCCTAGAGTTACACTTATTAGACCCAGTATGGTAATTAGAATTATGATTGTTATTTCACTAATGTTGATTCCAAATACATAATCAAGACCCCCATTAATTTGAGATGCTCCTAATCCTAATGAGGTTGCTATTCCAGTTATTGTTGTAAGAATTGCAATAATATCAATTGAGGCTGCTAAAAATTTATTATTTTCTACTTTTGCACCTAGAAGAGAACTCACTCTAAAAGCTTTGTTCCTATTATAGCTTGCATAAGCGAAACATAGACCAAGGGCTGAATAAATAGCCCAGCCATGAAGACCCCAATGGAGATTAGCTAAG
>RGHK01000222.1 GCA_010024215.1 Pseudomonadota bacterium
TTGACAATGCTAGGGTAAACTTTAACGCTAATATAACTTTTTAATATGAAACATATTTCCTTAATTTCTTTAATCTTTCTTTTTTCATGTTCTTCATCTATTTCCCCAGTCGATGAGGCAATTGAAAAACAGATTTATTATGTTGGAAACGGATCTGAACCTCAAGGTCTTGATCCACATATAGTGACTGGAGTTCCTGAGCATAATATTTTAATTAGCTTAAGTGAGGGATTGACAGCATCAAATCCCAAAGGGGGTGAAAACCTTCCAGGTGCTGCTAAATCATGGGAAATTAGCAGTGACGGCCTTACTTATACTTTTTTTCTTCAAGATAACGGAAAATGGTCCAATGGTGATATGGTTACAGCATACGATTTTGTCTGGTCATGGAAAAGAATACTGACTGCTAGTTTAGGCTCACAATATCCAGATATGCTTTATTACGTAGATAATGCGGCTGAATATCATCAAGGTTTAATAACTGATTTTGCCAAAGTAGGCATAAAAGCAATCGATGACAAAACTTTACAAGTTAAATTAAAAAATCCTACACCTTTTTTTCTTGGATTATTATCTCATTACAGCACTTGGCCTGTTCATAAAGATACTATTCTAAAATTTGGCACTATTGATGATAGAAATGGCCTTTGGACAAGGCCTGGAAATTTTGTTGGTAATGGTGCTTTTAAATTAAAAACATGGGAACTAAATAACAAAATAGTAGTAGAAAAGAATCCTTATTATTGGGATGCTAGTATTGTTAAACTTAATGAAATACATTTTTTTCCAGTATCTAATTTAATGACTGAAGATAGAATGTTTAGATCAGGTCAAATTCATCTAACCTATGATACGCCATCACAAAAATGCCCAACGTATATTAAATCGAATCCGAATATGAGAACTACACCATATATGGGTCAGTATTTTTACAGAATTAATACTAAAAACCCAATTCTTAAAGATAAAAAGATTCGTAAAGCTTTGTCTCTTGCGATAGATAGAAAAACTCTTGTAGAAAAAGTTACTCAATGTGGTGAGCAACCAGCTATTTCAATGACTCCTCCTGGAGCAAATGGTTATTATCCAAAGACTAATTTAGACTTTGATCCTGCTAAAGCGAAGCAATTATTAATAGAGGCTGGGTATGAATCCGGTAATGATATTACAGGACTAGAAATTTTATTTAATACAAGTGAAAATCACAGAAAAATTGCATTAGCTATTCAGCAAATGTGGAAAGAAAACCTAGGCATATCA
>RGHK01000223.1 GCA_010024215.1 Pseudomonadota bacterium
CTACATAGCTATTAATTCCCTCCTTAAGTTCTGAAATATTTTTAAATTCATTTATAAATATACAATTATATTTTAGGGTTCTAAAAAACCTCTCCATAATAATATTATCAATGCTTCTGCCTTTGCCATTCATAGAGATTTGTATACCACGGTTCTCTAATATTCTTATATGTTCTGAGCCGGTATATTGACTACCTTGATCGCTGTTAAATATCAGTGGTGCCGGATACTTGCTAAGAGCATCTTCTAAAATACTTGTTACAAGACTAGAATCCATTGAGTTTGATAGTTTGTAACTCAAGATAGCTTTACTATGCCAATCAATAATTGCTGCCATATACATAAAGCCACCTGGGGTTCTAATGTATGTTATATCACCGCTCCACACTTCATTTGATCTCGGCACGTATACAGAGCGACTGCCATTAGTGATTTGCCAATAGGGCTCAAGGAGATATGGATATATCTTATGAGCTTTATTCTGCATAGAAATTAGTTGCTTTTTCTTTGGATGCAGAGCTTCTATACCCATAATACTCATGTATTTGAGAGTACGATCTCTGCCAATAGTAAATCCTTCCTCTAATAAAGATTTATAAATAAAACGATAACCATACTCTGGATTATCTGTATATATTTCATCTATTCTATCCATAATCTTTTTATTATATAAACTCATTATTTTTGGCTGATAATAAAGCATAGATCTATTTATCTTTAATAATTCGCATTGTCTTGCCATTGATAACTCTTTCAGCTTGGAATCGACAAGATCTCTTTTATTTGATGTATCCAAGCCTTTTAGCTTTCCCAAAGCCCAGTCCCTCTCTATTGTAGTCTTACCCAGAGCTTTTGCTAATTCATCATTTTGAGATTTTAACTCCTCAATTTCTGTTTTGTACTCACTGACTACTTTTGCGGGCTCAAACGCCATTGACGCATTACTTAAAAAATGCTTCTTCCAATTTTGGATAGTCTTTGGTGTGATTTCGTATTTCTTTGATAATTGCGATATTGTCACCTCTGACTCTAGCAGCTCCAATACTACCTTTGTTTTATATTCCGCACTGAAATTTTTTATATATTTTTTTGTCATATACTTAAATTATTTTTCTGTTCATTTTATTTAATATGCGAAACAAAACTACTAATGCTGCTGTCTGACTTTTTCAGTCCAGTATAGTTTAAGTAGCTCATTTAATCTTTTATTCTGTGTCATCCCTACTATATATTTCACGCCCTTACTGTCACACCAATCAA
>RGHK01000224.1 GCA_010024215.1 Pseudomonadota bacterium
AATTACAAAAATAAGGAATTTGTAATTAGCAAAATTTACCTTTTTTAGAATGTTGTAATTGAAAGTACTTACTCTAGACCACTTTACAATTTCAACAGCAACTACTACTGATAGCAAGGAAGATATACTTGCAAAAGTCCAATAATCTAAATATTGGTCACCCCACACAAGAGTTGGTCCAGTTATTTCAGCTGCATAAAGTGCTGGCAAGGATCGAGCACCAAAGAAGCAATAGAATATAACCCTACAACCATGTGGTAAATAAACCAAGCTACCAATCCACCCTTTGTCTATAGTAGCAAAAGTAATAGATGACCATAGTGTGTATACAAGCATTGAACCTATATAAGTTATTAAGGTAATTTGAATAAAGTATTTCATTTGTTTTATTTGAAAATTTTTAGATTTACCTAAACGGTAATTAAATCTAAAAATATCTCTCTTCTATCAGCTCTAGATTGTATTAATCTCACCATTTTTTTGTCTTCAAAAGCTTTTATGGCTTTATAGACAGTTGAACGAGAGAAACCAGAAGACTGAATTACATCTGAAATATTACATTTACCATTGTTATGTACTTCATATGCAATGGTGTAATATATTTTCTTTTCAGTCTCATTAAAACCGACAAGGTTTAAATCCCTGTCTAAATTCTGTAGCATCTGAAGAAGATTAGCTAGTTGCTCGATATATGATTTGCTCATATGGTTAATATACACATATTATACACATAATCAAAGTGTAATTAATCAGCTAATTTTTTGGGATTTTGGGATTAACTTAAGCGATATTACAATAAACAAAATAAAAAATAATGAACCAATAATATCGCCCGCATAAAATCTTGCTATAACTGCTACATCAATTGGAACTTGATTAAGCTGAGATAAAACTAAATTAGTAAATATTGAATTAAAGAGCGCTGAAAGGACTATAGCAAATACTATAAATTTATAGTTATTAAAATTAATCTCTAAAAAGATATCTGATGGTTTGAAGTTAGCTATTTGTGTCCACTTGATTATTTCAACAGCTAATAATACAGACATAATTGATGAAATACTGCCTGCATACATATAGACCATATCTGAGTTTGGCCACTCTAATAATTGACCGGTATACTCTGCTAAAAATAATGCTGGGACTGCTTTATATCTAAAAAAACAGATAAATAGTACTTTGCAGCCATGTGGTAAATATG
>RGHK01000225.1 GCA_010024215.1 Pseudomonadota bacterium
TTAGAAGAGTAGATGAGGCTTATGGTGACAGAAATTTATTTTGTAGTTGTCCTCCTGTAGAGACTTATCAATAATTTAAGTAATTTTATAAAATGAACTACATAATAACTGGTACAGGAAGCTGCACACCAGATATCACAAAGAAAAATTCAGATTTTCTTCAGAATAAATTCCTCGACAGAGATGGTAGTGATATTCAAAGTTCAAATCCAGAAATAATCGAAAAATTTAAATCTATAACTGGTATTAATGAGCGAAGGTATGCCTCTGATGAAATAAATAGCTCTGACTTAGCTTCAGATGCTGCACGAGTTGCAATTATTGATTCAAAAATTGATCAAGAAACATTAGACTACATAATTGTCGCTCATAATGCAGGAGATATATCATGTAATAGTGGACAAGTAGATACACTTCCTTCAATTGCTTCAAAAGTTAAAGCAAAACTTAAAATAAAAAATCCTAATTGTGTAGCATATGACATTATTTGTGGTTGTCCAGGTTGGTTAGAAGGAATGATTCAGGCAAAATCATTAATTAAGTCTGGAATGGCAAATAAATGTTTAATAATTGGTTGTGACACACTATCAAGAATTTTAGACGAAAATGATAGAGACTCAATGATATATGCAGATGGATCTGGTGCTACCATATTAGAGAAAGAAACCTATTTTGATGGGGGAATATTATCTCATAAATCTGCAACTTTCACCTATGAGGGTGAGAATGAGTTTATATTCTATGGGTCATCATATAATAAAGACTTAAGAAAAAGAAACGATCAGAAGTTTATCAAAATGCAAGGTAGAAAAGTATATGAGTTTGCTCTTACAAATGTTCCAATAGCTATGAAATCATGTTTTGATGATTCTAAAAGTAATATTAACGATCTTAAAAAAATATTTATTCATCAAGCTAATAAAAAAATGGATGAGGCAATTATTAAGAGATTTTACAGACTCTATAAAAGTACCCCACCCAAGGATATTCTACCAATGAACATTGAAGAATTTGGTAACAGTTCAGTAGCTACAATTCCAACTCTTTTTGATATAGTTAAAAAAAACAATTATGGAGGACATGTTTTAAATAAAGGAGATATAATAATGTTTGCTAGTGTAGGGGCAGGTATGAATATAAATGCTATAACCTATAAGATTTAATCATAATGAAACTTTTTTTTCATATAGGTAGGTATTTC
>RGHK01000226.1 GCA_010024215.1 Pseudomonadota bacterium
TTTAGTAACCATCGATTGTTCAATTCTCTCATCATCAGGTAAATTTAGTTTATTCATTATTGATTCTATTCTTTCACCCTGAAATCTACGCATAAGCTCATCTTGTAAAGAAATATAAAACCTAGATTCACCTGGATCTCCTTGTCTACCAGATCTACCCCTTAACTGATTGTCAATCCTTCTTGATTCATGTCTTTCCGTACCAAGAACATAAAGACCTCCGAGAGAAAGGACTTTTTCTTTTTCTTTTTCTACGTTGTCTTCAAGTTCTTTAATTTTAGATATTAAATAATTTGGATTTTCTAGCTTTTCTTCTTTTATTTGAAGTTGTAATGCCATCTCATCAGCATTACCTCCAAGCTTTATATCTACTCCTCTACCTGCCATGTTTGTTGCTACTGTTACAGCGCCTAACTTTCCTGCTTGAGCAATAATATTGGCTTCTTGTTCGTGATTTTTTGCATTAAGTACATTATGGATAATTCCTTTAGAGGTTAATATTTTTGAAATTTCTTCTGAGGCTTCAACTGATACTGTGCCAAGCAAAATTGGTTGTCCGTTTTGATTTCTGATTCTTATATCTTCAATTACAGCTTCTAATTTTGCCTTATTGGTTTTATAAACTGCATCTTGCTGATCAACTCTTTGTACTGGAAGATTTGTTGGTATTTCAACTACTTCTAAATTGTAAATTTGAACAAACTCTTCCTCTTCGGTTTTTGCAGTACCTGTCATTCCAGCAAGGTTTTCGTACATTCTGAAATAGTTTTGATAAGTTATAGAAGCAAGAGTTTGATTTTCATCTTGTATTTTTACGTTTTCCTTTGCTTCTAATGCTTGATGAAGACCATCCGAATATCTTCTTCCTTCAAGTACTCTGCCTGTAAATTCATCAACAATTTTTATTTGTCCATCCTCAATTATGTAATCCACATCTTTTAGATAAATTGTTTTAGCTCTTAAGGTTGCAGTTAAATAGTGAATAAAATTTGTTTTAGTATTTTCGTATAGATTGGATATACCTAGCTTTGATTCTACATACTCAACTCCGAGTTCAGTTGTATGTACCTGTTTTTTAGCTTCATCAATTTCATAATGAACATCTTTTTTCATTCCCTTTACGATTTTTGTAAATTCTGAATACCACTTTGTAGAATCGCTAACTTTGCC
>RGHK01000227.1 GCA_010024215.1 Pseudomonadota bacterium
TTCAAGGATTAAATAGAGTTACAGATACTTGTATTCCTGAGGAAGAGGCTTTTAGAAGAATTCAACAACCTATTTTTGATATTTGGAAAAAAGCCGAGGAAAATGGTGAAAGATATTTTCCTCATGAATTTATGTATGAACTTCTTCTTTCAGGTGTATTAGAAGACTATTATGAAATTGATCCAAAAAACTCTTGGTTGTTTGAGGCAGCAAAAAAACAATTACCAATCGTTGTTCCTGGTTGGGAAGATAGTACAATGGGAAATATTTTTGCCTCATATGTCTTAAAGGGAGAACTTAGTGCAAATACTATGAAATCAGGTATTGAGTATATGACATTTCTTGCAGATTGGTATAGAGAAAACTCTGAAGATAAAATTGGCTTTTTCCAAATTGGAGGAGGTATTGCAGGTGACTTTCCAATATGTGTTGTTCCAATGCTTTATCAAGATATGGAACTAAGAGATACTCCATTGTGGGGTTATTTTTGCCAAATAAGTGATTCAACCACAAGTTATGGATCATACTCTGGGGCAGTTCCAAATGAAAAAATTACTTGGGGCAAATTAGATGAAAAAACACCAAAATTTATTATTGAAAGTGATGCAACAATTGTAGCTCCTTTAATTTTTGCTTATATATTAAATTTATAATTTATATTTTTTGAAAAATTATTGTCTTAGCTGATCAGCAATTTGATCATAAGATTCTTTGGTTAATATTTCTGTCCACTCTGTTTCTCCATTATAAATAGCTAGATACGTGACATCAGTTTCTTTAGAAGAAGAGTGCCAGTGTTCTGTATTAGGAGTACATCTAATTATATCACCAACTCTTATTCTAATAGGATGTTTCCCTTTTTCTTGATAATATCCTTCACCATCAACTACAATTAATACTTGTTGATCGGAATGTTTATGCCAATTTAGAGTTGAATTTGCCTTAAAAGTTGCCTTTGTGAGATTATAAGATAGAATTTCATCAGAGCGAATAATTGAATTAAGCCAAGCCTCTCCCAAATAATTAGTATTAGGTGCTTTAAATCCCTTATCTAAATAGGAATTTAATTTATAGTCTGAAGTTTGTGCAAAGTTGTAATTTGAAAATAATGTAAATAGGATAAATATTATTTTTTTCATTTGTCAGTTTTGTATTAAATATAATAAAACA
>RGHK01000228.1 GCA_010024215.1 Pseudomonadota bacterium
TTTGCCATTATGGCAAGCAGCTCTTGGTATTACTTTTGGTCTTGTTATAGGTAAAGAAATTTTTGGTGGTACTGGTAAAAACTTTTTAAATCCAGCACTAACGGGTAGAGCTTTCTTATACTTTGCATATCCTTCGCAAATCTCTGGTGATAAAGTTTGGATAGCTGGTCTTGCAGATAATAATATAATTCCTGAAGGTTATAGTGGAGCCACAGCTCTTGGCGTTGCAGCTGAAAATGGCATGGTAGCAATTCAGCAAAACTATACATGGATGGATTCATTTTTAGGATTTGTTCCAGGTTCTGTTGGTGAAACATCTGTTATTGCAATTGGTATAGGATTAGTAATTCTTTTAGCTACAAAAGTAGCTTCATGGAGAATTGTTGTTTGGACCATAGCTGGCATGATTTTTATGTCCAGTATTTTAAATTGGGTAGGCTCCGATACAAATCCAATGTTTGGAATACCTTGGTATTGGCATGCTGTTATTGGTAGTTTTGCATTTGGTTTAGTTTTTATGGCTACAGAACCCGTTTCTGGGTCAGGTACAAATACCGGAAGA
This sequence comes from Pseudomonadota bacterium, assembly GCA_010024215.1. GTDB lineage: Bacteria > Pseudomonadota > Gammaproteobacteria > Magnimaribacterales > D2472 > SCGC-AAA076-P13. The sequence goes on from RGHK01000228.1 coordinate 563, forward strand.
TGTATTTATGGGTTTATAATAGGTGTAACAGTAGTTTTAATTAGAGTTATTAACCCAGCATTTCCAGAAGGTATGATGTTGGCGATTCTCTTCGCTAATTTATTAGCTCCAGTAATAGATCATATGGTCATGGTATCAAATATAAATAGAAGAAAGGCTTTAACACAATGAATGATTCAATAAGAAAAACTCTTGGTGTTGCATTTGCAATATGCTTGATTTGTTCATTTGTTGTTTCTTCTACTGCTGTGAGTTTACGTGACATGCAAAATGAAAATAAAGCAAACGATAAAAGAATGAAAATTCTTCAAGCAGCTGGTATTTTTGATCCTAGCAAAGATATTAAAGAACAATTTAGTACCCTTGAACCAAAATATATTGATTTCAATACAGGTAAACTTTTAACTGGATCTTCATTAGATGAATTTCTATCTGAACACAAAGGTGATTATGACCAGATTGCAGCTACCAGAAATAGTAAATATTCTAAGCCTCTCTCTACATCTGAAGATATAGCAATCATTAAAAATAGAGAAAATATTGGTAAATTTTATTTACTACGTAATGATGATTATTCAATCAATAAAGTAATCCTTCCTGTCAGAGG
>RGHK01000229.1 GCA_010024215.1 Pseudomonadota bacterium
CATTTAATGGGTGGTCAGACATATAAAAACCTATTGAGTTAAATTCATTAAACAAAAGTTCTTTTTTGTTCCATTCACCAGTGTTATCAAATTCAAAATTATCTTTGTTTTCATTAGTTAAATCAAAAAGGTTTGTTTGACTGCTCATTTTGTCATCATGTTTGCTTTTTATTGTTAAAATAATTTTTGGAATAGAATCGAAGATTTTTTTTCTATTTGCCTCCAATTGATCAAAAGCACCAGCTTTAACTAGGCCTTCAAGTTGTAATTTATTTACATCTTTAGGATCAACTCTATTAATAAAATCAAAAAAAGATTTAAATTTTCCATTTTTTTCTCTCTCCGCTACAACATTTGATATAGCCTCGTATCCAACACTTTTAATTGCACCTAAACCATAAAAGATTTTATTTTCACCTGCTTTGAAATCTGCGTAGCACGTATTTATACATGGGCGTACTACTTCTACATTTAACCTTTTTAATTCTTCTACATATTCTCTTAATTTACTTGTGCTTGTTAAAGAAGTAGACATTGAAGCTGCAATAAATTCTTCCTTATAGTAAGTTTTTAAAAAAGCTGTTTGATAAGCAATTAAAGCATAAGCTACCGCGTGACTCTTATTGAATCCGTAGTCAGCAAATGGCTCAATTTTTGTAAAAACATAGTTTGCAACATCTTTTTTTATTCCATTCTTTACTGCTCCAGAGATGAATTTTTCTTTTTGTTTTTCTAATTCTGCTCTTTTCTTTTTTCCCATAGCGCGTCTTAAAATATCTGCTTCGCCAGCAGTAAAACCGGCTAATGTTTGAGCTATTTGCATAACTTGTTCTTGGTAAATTATAATTCCATATGTTGGTTTAAGGACTTCTTGTAATGTCTCATGAATATAATCAGGCGTTCTCAAACCATTTTTACATTCATTATAGGTTGGGATATTGCTCATTGGACCAGGTCTATATAGAGCAACTAGCGCTATGATATCTTCAATATGATTTGGTTTCATTTGTAAAAGAGCTTCACGCATCCCAGCACTTTCAATCTGGAATAATCCAACAGTTTTACCTGAAGATAATAAATCAAATACTTTTTGATCATCATATTTAATTTGATCAATACTGAAATTCTTATCAATTTTTT
>RGHK01000230.1 GCA_010024215.1 Pseudomonadota bacterium
TGCAGGAAAATCTACTTCACTCCTGCAATCAAATCATAACTATAAAGAAACTGGTTTAGATACTCTCATTTTTCTTCCAGATGAAACTAGCAAATTATCAAAAGGAAAAATCGTATCGAGGATTGGGCTTAGTGCTAAAGCTATAATTACCAAAAAAGATTTTGATTTTTATACTTTCGTTAAAAATAACAAAACCAAGAAGCTCAGTTGTGTGCTAATTGATGAAGCCCAATTTTTAAGCAAGATTCAAGTAAGGCAATTAGGTAAAGTTGCAGATCTTCTGAATATACCTGTTATGTGTTACGGAATAAGAACAGATTTTCAAGGAGAGCTTTTTGAAGGTAGTTCAGAATTATTATCCCTTGCTGATAATCTAATTGAATTAAAAACCATATGTTATGACTGCGGCAGAAAAGCAACTATGGTTGTAAGAAGAGATGAGAACAATAAGATTGTTACAGAGGGTTCTAAAGTTGTTGTGGGTGGTAATGATATCTATACCCCAGTTTGTAGAAAACATTTTAGAAAGCTAACGAAGCTAATTTAAAAATGGAATATAAAAATATACAGCTACTATTAAATAAAAGACCTAAAGGCATGCCAGATGATGATTGTTGGAGAATAAATAATGAAACAATTACAAGCATTGGCAAGAATGAGATATTAATTAAAGTTAAATATCTTTCTATTGATCCTTATATGAGAGGAAGGATGAATGAAGGTGTTTCCTATGCAGCACCTGCAAAAATAGGCAGTCCTATGACTGGGGAGACCATTGGCATAGTTGTTGAAAGTAAATCTAAATTATATGAAATTGGCGATAAAGTCTGTGCTCATAAAGGTTGGCAAACATACATTAGAGCAAAAGACACAGACCTAGCTCTTACCAAGGTAAATGATAGAGATTTACCACTATCTTTATTTCTGGGAACTCTTGGTATGCCAGGAAGAACAGCATATTTTGGTCTTAATAGAGTTGCTAAACCAAAAAAAGGTGAAACTTTAGTTGTTTCAGCAGCATCAGGGGCTGTTGGTTCAGTAGTTGGACAGCTAGGAAAAATCTATGGATGTAAAGTTATAGGTATAGCCGGCGGCCCAGAGAAATGTGGTTATGTAAAAGATATTTTAAAATTTGATGA
>RGHK01000024.1 GCA_010024215.1 Pseudomonadota bacterium
AGAAACCCGCCTTTACGATAGTATTAAAAATGAGACCAGATCAATGAGATCCAAGGAAGAGGCAAATGATTATAGATATTTTCCATGCCCTGACCTTCTCCCCGTTGTAATTTCTGATGATGAGCTTAAAGAAATTAGAGATAATCTGCCTGAACTTCCTGATGAGAAAGAGAAAAGATACGTGGAAGAATCAAAACTAGATTATTCAGAGGCAAAAATTATTGCCTCATCAAAAACTATGGCTAATATGTTCGAAGAGGCTTGTGCAAAAACTAAAGACTCAAAACTTATTGCTAATTGGCTTGTTGGTGATATCAGCGCTCTTCTTAATAAAGATAATATTGACTTGGAAGAATCAAAATTAACCTCAAATAATTTTGCAATGTTAATTGAAAGAATATCTGATAAAACTATCTCTGGGAAAATAGCTAAATCTGTTCTCGAAGAGGTTTGGGAGACTGGTGATGATGTTGATAAAATTATTGAAAGCAAAGGTCTAGTTCAAATTCAAGACGAATCACTTCTTGAAACAATTGCACAAAATATAATCGATAATAATCCTTCGCAAGTAGAAGCATATAGAGGTGGCAAAGATAAACTTTTTGGTTTCTTTGTCGGACAGGTGATGAAAGAAACTCAAGGCAAAGCAAATCCTCAGAGCGTTAATGAAATACTTAAAAAGCTTTTAAGTTAAAAACTATAAAATATACATACTAAGAGTTTCAGCAATATATGCAGGCTTTTCGACTCCTTTAATTTCCATAGTAACTTTAGTTTTAGCTAAAAATTGACCTGGATTTTTTTCAGTAATATCCATACATTCTGTTCTTATTCTTACTTCAGAACCCACTGGAACTGGACTTAGAAAGCGAACTTTATCCAAACCATAATTTAAACCCATCTTCATACCCTCAATAACTAGGCCCATACCTTGAGATATTGGAATTCCAGCTGCCAATGATAGTGATAAAAAACCATGAGCAATAGTGGAACCAAATATCGGCTTTGCTGCTTCTGGATCTACATGAATAAACTGGTTATCAAGAGTTGCTTCAGCAAATTTATTTATTTGCTCTTGGTCAATTGTAATCCACTCTGATACACCTGTTTCAGTTCCGATAACAGAATCTATTTCTGATGGTTTAATTATTTTAAGCATGCTATTTCTCCATGTAGTAATTATTGTATTCGTCTCTCAATTCAAATTTTTGTAATTTTCCAGTCGCTCCATGCGGCAAATCTTTTAAAAAAATAATTTCGTCTGGAAGCCACCACTTGGCAACTTTTGAAGCCAAGAAATCTAAAATTGATTGTTTTTCAATTGGCTCTCCACTGTTCGTTACTATAAATAGAATTGGTCTTTCATCCCATTTGGGGTGAGGTATTCCTACTACGCATGCTTCGGCAACATCTGGGTGTCCTACAGCTGCATTTTCTAAATCTATAGAACTAATCCATTCACCCCCAGACTTGATAACATCTTTAGCTCTATCTTTTATAGTCATATAACCATCTTCATCTATAACAGATATGTCACCTGTATCAAACCATCCATCTTGATCAACAGCATCTTTATCAGCCTTAAAATATCTTTGTAAAATCCATGGGCCTCTTACCATTAAATGGCCTTGAGATTCACCATCATTTGGCAATTCATTGCCTGAATCATCAACAACTTTTAACTCAACTCCAAACATAGGCCTACCCTGTTTTAATTGCATTGCATACCTATCTTCTTTATTCATTTTTTGCATTTCAGGAGTCATGAAGTTAGATGTACCAAGAGGGCTCATTTCAGTCATTCCCCATCCTTGAATAACGTTGACATCATGAACCTCATCAAATTCTTTTAGGATGGCTAGGGAAAGAGCTGAACCACCAATAACAGTATTTTTTACTGACTTAAGAATTTTATTATTATCTCTACAATAGCTTAAAAGTCCCATCCAAACTGTTGGGACTCCAAAAGCAAGAGTAACATCTTCTCTTTCAATCAAATCATATAATGGCTCACCTTCCATTTGCATGCCTGGCATTACCAGCTTTAAACCAAACATAGGTCCATAATAAGGAATACCCCATGCCTGAACATGAAATAATGGAACAACCATTAAAATTGACTCATCAGGGCTAACTGTTAACCCAGTTAATGCTGCATAGGCATGAAGAATATTTGATTTATGAGCATATAAAACTCCTTTTGGATTACCAGTTGTTCCAGATGTGTAACAAAGGCCACATGCTGCATCATCTTCTAATTCTGGCCACACGTAATTTTCATCACCCCCCTCAATATATTCTTCGTAAGAAATAGCATTTTTCAAACTAGTTTCTGGCAACTCATTTTTATCACAGAGAATAATATATTTTTCTACACAATTTAGTTGATCTTTTAAAGCTTCCATCATTGGCACAAAAGGAGCTTCAACAAAGATTATCTTATCTTCAGCATGATTAATTATATAAACGGCCTGTTCTGGATGTAATCTAAAGTTAAGAGTATGAGTTATAGCTCCCATCCCTGAAATTCCATAATAAAGTTCAAGATGCCTATATGTATTTAGGGCTAACGTAGCAAGAATGTCACCCTTCTTATACCCATCTTTTTCCAATGCTGAGGCGAGTTTTCTTGATCTTATACAAACTTCTTCATAATTTGTTCTATGAATCTCTCCAGAGATCATCCTGCTTATTACTTCTTGTTTAGGATACAGATTTTTTGCATGCTCAATAATGCTTGCAACATTAGGTGTCCATTTTTGCATATCGCCGATCATATTATTTCCCCTTATTAAATACTTGAGATAAATTATATAAGAAGGAACAATGAATTGTTAATAAAATAAAAAAGTAATTATGAATCTAAAAGACATTATAAAATCAAGATATTCTGTAAGAAGCTTCACTAAAAAAAATGTAGATATTGAAATCATAAAAGAGATACTTCAAATTTCTAAATGTGCTCCATCTGGAGGTAATATCCAACCTTGGAAAGTTTATGTTGTAACCGGTAATGCTAAAGAAAAGCTCATTGAAAGAGCTCTTAGTAACTATGATAACGGCGTTCAAGAAAAAATAGAGTACGAAATATATCCTAATCCATTAGATGAAGAGTATAGAAAAAGAAGATCAGAATGTGCTAAGGACATGTACGCTGCATTGTCCATTGAGCAAGATGATATTGAATCAAGGCTTACACAAATTAGAGAAAATTTTAAATTTTTTGGTGCACCAGTGGGCATGATAATTACTATTGATAAAGCCTTTGCTGTAAATGGGTGGGGGCATGTTGGAATGTTTATTCAGAATATATGTTTAAGCGCTATTGATAATGATATGGGAACTTGTTTACAAGAGTCATGGTCCATATACCCTGAAACTGTTAAAGATGTGCTTAACATTCCAGATAATGAAGTTGTGTGGTGTGGGATTGCTCTTGGCTATCCAAACCTAGAACACCCAATTAACAACTATAGAACATCAAGAGAATCTATAGATAAATTTGTAACTTTTATTAAGTAAACTAACTTGAAGTTTAAATTACAAAATACCTTCCTAGAGAACATGGATGAGATGTGTGTCAAGTGTGATCCCTCTCCATCACCATCACCTGTTTTACTCATATTTAACAAATCTCTTGCAGGAGAATTGAATTTAAATCCATTGTTAAATGACCTTGAAGAATTTACCGAAATATTTTCAGGAAGAAAAATGTTGCAGGGCTCGCAACCAATCGCTCAAGCATATTCCGGTCACCAATTTGGTCACTTCAATCCTTTTCTTGGTGATGGAAGAGCTTTGCTGCTTGGTGAAATTTTTAATAAAAATGGTAGGTTGATGGACATACAACTAAAAGGTTCTGGACTAACTCCCTTTTCTCGTCGAGGAGATGGCAAATCTGCATTAGGACCAGTACTAAGAGAATATTTAATTAGCGAAAGCATGCATGTCTTGGGTATCCCTACCTCAAGATCTCTCACAGCTATTAAAACTGGAGAAAGTGTTCATAGAGAGGAAGAATTACCTGGAGGAATAATGACAAGAATTGCCTCTAGTCATATTAGGGTTGGAAGTTTTGAATATGCATATAAATCAGAAAATAAATTACTAATTAAAAACTTAGCTGATTACGCCATAAGTAGACATTTTCCCGATGCTGGCAAAGTAGAAAATCCCTATTTGGCATTTTTTGCAGCAGTATGTAATCAGCAAGCATTATTAGTTGCAAATTGGATGAGTGTTGGCTTTATTCATGGGGTCATGAACACTGACAATATGACAATTTCTGGAGAAACTATCGACTATGGTCCCTGTGCATTTATGGATATATACAACCCTTCTACGGTCTTTAGCTCAATTGATAAGAATGGAAGATATTCATATGAGAATCAACCAAAAATCTTAACTTGGAATTTAACAAGATTGGCTGAAACATTAATACATTTGGTACATGATGATCAAAATGAAGCAATCAAACTTCTTACAGAAGTACTTCAGTTAATAAAACCAGTCTATACAAACTACTGGCTTTCTCTAATGAGATCTAAAATCGGTTTGTCAAAAGAAGAACAAGATGATATTCAATTAATATCACAACTGTTGAATCTCATGGAAATTAACAACGTTGATTTCACTTTATGTTTTAGATCCCTTTCAAAAGCACTTGTTGGCGATAGAAAAAGTATAAAAAATCTTTTTAAGAATGATATTGCTTTTGATAATTGGATGGCATTATGGAAAGAGAGACTATCTCATGAAAGCATATCAGATGAAAAAATTGCGTCTTCTATGGATTTAGTTAACCCTTTATATATTCCAAGAAATCACAAAGTTGAGGAAGCGCTAGAAGCTGCAGTTTTCCATAGCAATATGAAACCATTCAATAAACTACATGGTATTTTAAAAAACCCTTATCAAGAGGTTGAAGGTTTACATGAATATGAAAAACCAGATGAAAATTCTAAAGAGAAATATAAAACTTACTGTGGTACTTGATATTTAAACAAAAGATCTTGGTTCTCTTGAGAAAACCTCTTTGATCATAGGTACAAAATGCTCTAAAGATTTAGTTTCATAATCTGGATCAAAAGATTTTTGGTCCCAATTAGCGCAGAAGTCTATACAATCTTGATAATATGGATGATCTATGTATTGATCTCTTAAATTTCTATCTTGATCATAATGATGCATCCAATAGTAACCCTGAAATAAACCATGATTAAGAACAATCCAATAGTTTTTTTCACTTATATAAGGTCTCAAAAGTGCTGCAGATACCTGAGAGTGATTAGATGGTGAAATGACATCACCAATATCATGAAGAAGAGCGCAAACTATAGTTTCAGTATCAGCTCCATCTGCTTCCGCCCTAGTAGCAGTTTGCAAAGAATGTTGTAACCTGGTGATTTTGTATGGAGACTCTCCATCCATCATCTTTAGCCATTCAATTACTCTTGTTACTAAGCTCCTCTCATTTTCTGAATCATGAACTGCTATTAGATCATAATCATCTCTTGTTCCTTTATCCATAGATGTAAATTTAACCTTGTTATCCAACCTAAGAACCTCTTTTAGTCTTATACAAAAATAAATTATTTTCTATATTGTCCATTTCGTAATATGCATCTTGTAGATGACGTTTTCCATCAGGCTTAAACTCTTGCCTGCCATGAAGAACTCTGTGAGCAGAAACTAAAAGTATATGGCCAGATTCCAATCTAAATTTCGATTTGTATTTATCGCTATTAACTCTTATGCATAGCTCATGATAGGCTTGATAAAATAAATCTACGCCTTTTAGATTAGGATTAATCATTTGCATTAATTGATTTGAGTACCTAAATCCTGTGATTTCTTTATTTGTATTTAATCGAATAATTGGCTCCATTGCATAAGTTTCATTTTCCTCATCGAACTCTCTAAATGGCACTGGGAAATTACATAAGATTTTAAAAAAATCTGGGCATTCTTCCTTTAAATCTTTTAGAACTGCATAACCATCAACTATCATTGATTCACCACCCTTACAGTCATTTACCAGCATATGAAGAGCCTGCACACTAGGCGGCCAAGAATAACTTGCAAAATCATTATGCGGAGGAACTTCAAGCGAAGTATGAGCTATATTGTATACATGCCCATCTACAGAAACATTATGTATACGTTCAAATAGCACTTCTCTAATTGGTCCAAGCCTTGGAGCTAGCTCTTCAAGTGAGTTTGGTTCTGACGGAGCGTTTTTAATGCATATTGCTCCTTTAATAACAAAGTTATTAAAAGCTTCTATTGCAATATTGGTATCATGAAGGAATTCATTCCAATCATAATATTCTGGAATAAAATCATTGGTCCAGAGTATTTTTTCTGGTTTTCTCGGCTTCTGAAAATTTTCTAATTCTAAAAGGTTTATAGAAGTTTCGTGATTATCAGGCCATGAGATATTCAATAAATGGTTATCAAAATCAATTTTTTGAGGTTTTAAATTTACAGGAACTGCATTGAGCATAAACCTTTTTTCCTGTGTTTCTTTTACCCTACATTGGTCACAAGAACAATTATCTCTTATCCATAAAAAAGGGAGATCATACTTTAACTCATTTTTATTTATGACCTTCAGTGAATTTTCAGTAATTTCAAAATCCAATATTTGAACCCCCAACTCTTATTTGCAAATAATATTCTTAAAAAATATTAGTAGCAATAAAAATTTATATTTTTCCTAAAGTGATTCGAGGCAAGGACTGGTTGTCAAAAATCGTCCTGATATCCTTAAAATTATTCATCATCATAATCTCTTTTATACTCTCTGATTGATCATAACCGTGTTCAAAACATAACAAACCATCATCCTTTAGAACTTCCAATGCTTGGTTTGTTATAAGCTTAAAATTTTCCAAGCCTTCTGTGCCCGATACTAACGCATCATAAGGCTCATGTTTTAGATCTTCTAAATGTGGATCAGACTTTGAAATATATGGAGGATTACTAACTATTAAATCGAATGTTTTTTTATTAAATGAATTTAACCAATTTGTATTAATTAAATAAAAATTTTCAACTCTTAATTTTTTCTTATTAATTTGCGCAACAGTTAGAGCATCATATGAATAATCAGCACCATAAACATTTAAATCTGGATTATATTTAGCAATAGAGATTCCAATACAGCCAGAGCCAACCCCTGCATCAATAATCTTTGATTCAGGTTTCAATTTAAGATTATTTATAAAATCAACAAGGATTTCTGTCTCAGGCCTTGGTATAAGAACTCGATTATCAACATAAAAACTATCTCTATAAAATGAGGATTCGTTCAATATGTAATCTATAGGAACTCCTTTCCCTTTTTGATTCAAAAAATATTCGATTTCTTTTATATCTTTGTTGGATAATATAGGATTATCAATAAAGATAGCTATAGCATCTTTACCAAGCTTCTCTTTAATGAAAAAATTAAATTCTTCAAGGATGCACTCATCATTAGGCCACATCTCTTTGATTTTATTTTGATAAAAATTAAGATTAGTGCTCAATTACTCTTCTTCTAATTGAGACAGCATTGCTAGTTGGTTCTCTGCTAATAAAGCATCACAAATAGCTTTAATATCTCCATCCATAATTTGATCTAAATTATGTTGGGTCAGTTTAATTCTATGATCTGTCATTCTTCCCTGAGGAAAATTATATGTCCTAATTTTTTCGCTTCTATCTCCAGTTCCAACTAAAATTTTTCTCTCACTAGCAATACTTTCTTGTTGGCTCTCAATCTCTTGTTGTTTTAACTTTGCTGCTAGCAAAGATAGAGCTTTTTCTTTGTTTTTATGCTGAGATCTACCATCCTGACATTCAACCACAAGTCCAGATGGAATATGGGTCAATCTTACTGCTGAGTCAGTTTTATTTACATGTTGGCCACCAGCTCCAGATGCCCTAAAAGTATCAACCCGAAGATCATTCTTATCAATCTCGATATCTTGAACTTCTTCAACCTCAGGCAAAATTGCTACAGTACAGGTTGAAGTATGAATTCTTCCTTGCGATTCTGTTTCTGGAACTCTTTGTACTCTGTGCACACCAGATTCAAATTTTAATACCTTAAATACACCTTTACCATTTAGCTGAGCTACAACCTCTCTCAAACCACCCTGTTCAGCTTGTTTAATATCGATAACATCAACGCTCCAGCCTTCTCTTTCGGCAAGCCTTGTGTACATTCTAAATAGATCTCCTGCAAAAATTCCAGCTTCATCACCTCCTGCTCCAGCACGAATTTCAAGGAAAGCTGAGCCATCATCAGCTGTATCTTTTGGTAATAACATTAATTTTAATTCTTGCTCTAAAGCTTCAGGTCTACCAGCAGACTGTTTAATTTCATCTTCAGCTAAACTTCTTAAATCTTCATCATCGGATTGAAGAATCTCATTGGCATCTTTAATTGAATTAAGTACAGAATTGTATTCTTCAAATTTTTCTACTATTGGTTTCAGATCAGAGAACTCTTTATTTAGAAGAGTATAATTATCTATGTCTTTTACTGTTTCTGAGTCTATTAATAAAGACTCAATTTCAAGTAGCCTTTCTTTAAGCTTTTCTAACTTTAGAAGCATAGAATCATGCATTTTTAATATACCTTTTAAACATTGAATCAATTATATGACTATCAATATTTTCTATATTGGGCACCTCATCTATTGTCTTATCTTCCATTTTAATAATTGCAAGATTCATTATCATTTGTTTTAAATCTTCTGCCTCTTTAAATCTTTCTATCTCATTGTTCGACAATTGATTTAAAAATATCTCTAACTGACTTTGGGCATTGTCCTTTATGGTTTTTTCCTGAATAGATTGAAGAGCTTTTTGTGATTCAATTACAATAATATTAAGCGCCTTTTCGGCTTCTATTGCTCTTTGCCCATAGTTGTCTTGTGTTATCTTTTCAATGTCATCAATTGAAAAAAGATATGCTTGTTCTATATTTTTAATTTCTTCTTCTATGTTTCTTGGGACTGACAAATCAATTAACAGCATTGGTTTATTCTTTCTAACCCTTAATGCATTCTCAATCGCACCCTTACCAATTAATGGCACATCTGCAGCTGCTGATGCAATTACAATATCTGCTAATTCAAGTTCTTGATGTAAAGATTCAAGAGAAGATGGAATAATTTCGTAATCATTAGAAATCTTAATCTTCTTAATACTTCTGTTGACTGCTCTTATATTAGATATTCCTTTTTTTCTAAGCTCATCGATTATGGCATGAGCTAATGAACCTGCACCTAGAACTAAAATATTTTGACTTTTAGGATCTTCAAAAATATTTTTTACAAGATTTAAAGATAGCCCGCTAACTGATAAAGGATTTAAACCTATATTAGTCTTGGTTCGTACCTCTTTTACAATTTCGATTACTTTTTTTGTATAAGAAAGAAGTTTAGATCTAGCAACATTTTGATCTTTTGCAATTCTTATTGCCTTTTTAAATTGTCCTAAAATCTCTTGTTCACCCAATACTTGAGAATCTATTCCAGATGCTACCTTACACATGTGGATTAATGCGTCTTGATTGTGAAGAAAATAAAAATGCTGAAATGGTATTTCTTGAATTTTAAAAAATATCATTGTCTCTCTAAAAATATCATTTGAAATATTTTTTTCAGCAACAAGATAAATTTCTGTTCTATTACATGTTGAAATACCAAAAAATGAATTAACCTTATCTCCAAATTTTTCTTTTAAATAACTATCCAATAAAATTTGATTAGACTCATTTATAATGAACCTTTCTCTTTCAGAAACATTTGAAGTTTTATGATTTATGCCAAATAACTGTAATTCCATTTTTAATAAGTTTTTTATATTAACTTTATGTAGTTTTTTGTTTTCATGCGTTAGCCATGTTCCTTTATCAGGATTAAGTTATGATTTTAATGGCAAGATGATGATAAAAACCTCCAATAACCAAAATATTTCATACCATACATATATCGTCATTAACGAGAATCGTTCTATTATACAGATTCAAAAGCCATTTATCGGGAATGTTATGAATATTAAGCTTTTCAGAAATAAACCCGCTGTTATTAAACCG
>RGHK01000231.1 GCA_010024215.1 Pseudomonadota bacterium
AGACATATCTGGAAAATATTTGTAAAAGAAATGTTACGAATAATGCCGCCAACAAAATGGCGGCAATTATTTTTGAACTTTGATTAAAATATTTTTGAATTAAATTAATCAAAAATAGCTTTAATTACCTAAAGAATTTATCTTCTCTAAAACTCCTTTAGGCCAGCTTTTAGCGAATTCACTTCCAACATATTGAGCTTGAACGTGTTTTCTAAATGCTGCTGAGTCTGGCTCGTAGATATCTAGACCTTGTGATCTTACAAAATCAGCTAAACTATTCTCTAACTGTAGCTGTCTTAGTCGACCCCAAGAGGCAGCTGCATCAGCTGCTTGCTGTACTCTAAGCTTTTGATCACCTGAAAGTTTATCCCAAGTTTTTTTAGAAAAAGCTATGTAGTTTAAATCAACCAAATGTGAAGTTAATACAATTTGTTTGGTAACTTCATAAAACTTTTTGTCTACTACAGTTGGTAAAGGATTGTCTTGACCATCAACAGCACCTGTTTGTAAAGCTGTATAAACTTCATTAAATGCAAGTGGTGTTGGTGATGCGCCCAAAGTTTTACCTAAGAACTGCCATGCATCTGTACCAGGCATTCTTAAATTAACCCCTTTTAAATCTGCTGGAGTTTTAACCGTTAACTCATCTTTACTTTGTCTTAGGTTCACATGTCTTTTTCCTAAGTACATCACAGAAAGAAGTTTAACTCCTAATTCATCCTCAACTTTTTTCTTAAATGGATCCATTAACTCATGATTAAACACTCTTACTTGATGTGCTGCATCTTGGTGAACGTATCCAGTGGCAAAAATTGAAAATTCAGGAAAAAACTGTGCTAGTTCTTGAGCAGATGTAATTGACATTGTTAAATTGCCTCTGCTGATAGCATCAAGTTCTGTACCTTGATCAAACATTGTTGAGTTGTAACCAACTTTAACATCAGCAAAATCTGATATCATTGGTAACATCACGTTTGCTATTGCAACTGAACGTGCATCAGTTTCAGATCCAGAAGTTGCCATAGTTAACTTAAGTTTTGCTGAATAACTTGGTGAAATCATTGAAACTGTTAACATCAATAAAGATGCAACAGATAGAATTAATTTCTTACTTATATTTTTAAACATAATTATTCCCT
>RGHK01000232.1 GCA_010024215.1 Pseudomonadota bacterium
TTCAGATCCCTTTTTACAAGGGAAGTATATTATTGAAAAAATTTCTCTTGAATGTAATGAGTCTATTAAAGGCAGATTTATAGAAATTGTTAATCTAAGTGTCTTAACGGATGCATTAGTAACTATAAATTTTCAAGAAGATACTTTTGAGGGGCTGGTTAATGTTCAAAGAAATAAAATAGAAATCCCATTAGTTGAACAATATTATCCAACAGCATATTTATATCTAGGAGTTGGTCATTTATTTGATGGGCTTGATCATATTTTATTTATCTTTGGTTTATTATTTTGTATCAGCGGTCTAGTAAATATTATAAAAACTATAACTGCATTTACTGTCGCTCACAGTATAACTTTAGGTCTTTCTGTATATGACATCATTTATCTGCCGCAAGGCACTGTAGAGGCTCTTATTGCGCTGACAATAGTATATTTAGCCTTAGAAATTAATGATGGTGATAAACAGCTCAAAACACCCTGGTTAATGGCTTTTAGCTTTGGCTTACTTCATGGTTTGGGTTTTGCAGGAGCCTTGAGTGATATAGGTATTGCTAATGATCAAATGTTGTTGTCATTGTTATTTTTTAATATTGGTATTGAATTAGCTCAGATAGCGCTAATTCCAATTCCCTTGATATTAATTTATATTGCTTCAAAGATTAATTTTCAAAATTATCTTCAAGTAGCTGCAAGTTTATGTATTGGCGGAATGGGTTTTTATTGGTTTATAGAACGTGTAATTGGTATCATTCTCTAATAATTTCTGAATAGTTAAGAAAATGTTTAATTTTTCTAATACAAATATTTTACTTTGCGTTACTGGGGGCATAGCTGCTTATAAATCAGCTGAAATTATTCGTTTATTTAAAAAAGATGGAGCAGATGTAAGAGTCATAATGACAGAATCTGCTAAAGAATTTATAACACCACTCACTCTTCAAGCTGTTTCTGGAAATGAAATACATGATTCTTTGTTAGATGTAAAAGCTGAGTCCGCAATGGGACATATAGAATTAGCTAAATGGGCAGATATTATTTTAATCGCACCTTGTACAGCAGAATCTTTAGCAAAGATAACTCATGGCAGAGCAGACGATTTAATGGGATCTAT
>RGHK01000233.1 GCA_010024215.1 Pseudomonadota bacterium
TCTTGACTCCAATCACTCAAACTAATTCTTTCACCTGGGAAAACTTCTTCAAGTGACTTTTTAACAGATTGAAAATAACCATCAAAAAAAACATCAACTGGTTTATCGGCTTGATATGAAAACCCAAATAAACCATCGCCAGTCTCGTCAAACCATAAATTTAGTGTGTTATCTCCTTGCAGTGGACTTGATATATCAAAATCCGGATCATGATAAATCATTTCAACATATTGCTCTGTATCGTAATCCATAGCCCATAAAGCGTTGGTATCAGTTTCATTGATAATTGACCCATCTTTTTTGACGGCTTGACCAACCCCTAAAATGGTTTTGTTATCAATATCAAAGCTAATAGGAGTGAAACATGCATCTTGATGCCTACAGCTTGCAATTTTCTTATAACTCCCATCCTGATTGTATTTATAAAAAGATCTTACAACTCCCATATCTGGGCCTTCCATCGTGAAGGTACCAAAACCTTTTGCGTTTCCATTCCAATCTAGCAACCAATTGGTTACTGCTTCATTTTTGATGGATGGAACTCTAGCAACCAATTCAGTTTTTTTTGTATTTATATCTAACCAATAAAGGTCTCTAAATTCTCGCCAATTGCTATTTCTATTAATAGTTATAAGAATCTTATTTGGAAATTTGGGGTAAGAGGCGTAAAAAGACGGAACTTGGTAGCCAGGTTTATTTTTAAAACTTTTAGCAGCAATAAGTAATTTAGTATTTGTACCATCTCTATCTATTGTGTACAAACTTGCTGAATCAATATTCGATCTGCTATCTCTTGAAACAAGTAATGTTTTATCATTTAGCCATACAAAACTAGTTACAGCAGAACCAGCTGTTGTGCCAGAAATGACTTTAGGAGTCATTGTTTTAAGATCTGTTACAACTAAAACTCTATCTGCTTTTTCAGCCTCTTGATCTGTTTCATCTTTAATTTCACATACATTCTGATCTAACGGCACCATAGCTGCATAGTAATCTCCAGAAGGAGAAAGGGCTTGATTAGTTCCCTGCCCATAACAAACAAGCTTTTCAATAGGAATTATTGAATTTTCATTTGCAATTGATGTTATTGAAAAAGTAGCAATAAGAGTA
>RGHK01000234.1 GCA_010024215.1 Pseudomonadota bacterium
TTGGATTAATATTAGGTGGAAGATTTGGCTATGTATTATTTTATAACTTAGGTTTTTATATCAACAATCCTCTAGATGTATTCAAATTATGGCAAGGTGGGATGTCATTTCATGGTGGGGTTTTGGGTATAATTATTGCAAGTATTTTATTCGCTAAAAAAAATAATGATGATGTTTATGAATATCTTGATGTAATAGCGCTAGTTGCTCCTATTGGTATTTTTTTTGGAAGACTTGCAAATTTTATCAATTCTGAACTTTATGGATACGAAACAAACCTGCCCTGGGGTGTAAAGTTTGTTCAAGTAGATGATTTATACAGACATCCGACTCAACTTTATGAAGCATTTTTTGAAGGTTTTGTTTTATTTTTTGTACTTTTATTTTTTAGAAAAAAAGAAAGATTTAAAATTGCAGGGATATTATCTTCATTTTTTTTAATCTTTTATTCTATTTTTAGATTTGTAATAGAATACTTTAGAGTGCCAGATGAACAATTGGGTTATTTAATTTTAAATGCTACAATGGGTCAAATCATAAGTTTTGTATTTTTTGTAGCTGGAATATTTTTATTTTTTTCAAAAATTAATGTTCAAAAAAAAACGTAGTATAACTCTCGATAATTTCATTGAGTATTGTCTATACGACAAAAAAAATGGATATTATATGACCAAAAATCCATTTGGTATCACCGGTGATTTTATTACAGCTCCAAATATTTCAAGATTATTTTCTGAAATGATTGCTATCTGGACAATTGATTTTTGGGAAAATTTAGGATGTCCCAAAAAATTTAATCTAATTGAACTTGGCGCAGGAAATGGTGAAATGATGAAAATTATGGTTGAGAGTTTCAAAAGATTTCCAACTTTTTTAAATTGTTGCAAAATAATTATTCATGAAAAAAGCCCAAAATTAATTAAGACTCAGAAAGATAAAATTAAGTATAAAAATGTTGAATGGATAAAAAATTTTAAAAGTTTGAGTAAGTTGCCAAGCATTTTTCTAGCTAATGAATTTTTTGATGCAATACCAATTAAACAATTCACAAAAGAAAAAAAAATATGGTACGAAAGATTGGTTAAAAGTTCAAAAAACAGTCTTATTTTT
>RGHK01000235.1 GCA_010024215.1 Pseudomonadota bacterium
TTGCAATGTATTTTAAAGTTGCTCCAAAAGGCTGGAGTGATGCATCTATTTTTATAGATCTTCCATTTATGCATCAAATGGGGTATACTTGTATTGCTACACTTGGTGTTATTGCAATAATCAGTTATTTAGAGGGTAATAATGATGATCCCAAAGGAATAAATCTTACAAAAAAATTATTCTCAACTGATAGCAATTTCAACATTGCAGCATTTGGAATTTTACTTATAACAGCCTTCTTATACGCAATGTTTTGGTAAAATAAGATTAAGTTTGAAAGAAATATAACCCCCCATAAATTGATGGGGGGTTATATTTTTTATAGATTTAGTCTTAAGGAAGTAAAGAAATATGCGCCATCAGACCCAATCTGAACTGCATCACTTAATCCACCTTGATCTGTCCAACCATCAAACTGAGGAGTTGGATATGTATTAAGAATATTAGTACCACCAAGAATTAAATCTAAACTAGGTGATAAATCATACTTAAAACTAAAATCAAGTGAGCCAACAGCTTCGTAAACATCTGTTGCAGTATCAATTGAAGCTGTTGATGGGTCATCAACCCATTGAAAGTCCTGAAGTATAACTTCACTAAACTGAGTCCATACAACATTAAAACTTAATTTCTCTTTTGAGTAATTTAAATTATATGAAAACTTACTATCTGGAGCAGCGGTTTCAAGATATGCCTGAGAGAAAGGACCAAAAAATGTTAATTCATCTAGATTACCAGAATTTATTGATTGAATTTCTGTATCATTTATATTACCAGCAATACTTGCTCTTACAGAACCTCCATTAGAAAGCTGTTGAATATAATTAAAAACTACATCAAGACCTGTTGTTCTAGTATCTACTCCGTTAGCAAAAAACTGAGCTGCATCAGCACCAACATTAAGGCTAGTTGCATCAAAAATATCTGTTAGAATTATTCTATCGTCAACTGAAATGCTGTAAGCATCAATAGTTGCACTAAATCCACCATTATTGTATGTTAAACCAGCAGAAAAGTTGTTTGCAGTTTCTTCACGTAATGATTCTATTCCAAAAGATTTAGCTACAGTACTTGTATTTGCAGCAAGAAGAGTTCTTTCAGATCTTCCAG
>RGHK01000236.1 GCA_010024215.1 Pseudomonadota bacterium
GAATAGTTATTTCAGGAATTTTAAATTTTTTAACAAAATTTTTATCTCTAACTTATTTTGATACAAGTAAGATGAATCCATTTGTTAAAAAAATTTTAAGTTATGTACCTTCAGCAGTTTTTCCTGCCATAATTTTTCCTGGAATTTTTCTAGACAGTAATGGATTAATTGATTTTGAAAACAATCCAAAAATTTATGCTTCAATTATTGCTGTCATTATTGGTGTATTAAGCAGAAATATTTTGGCTACTATTTTTTCTGGATTAGCTGCATACTGGTTAATAATCTTTATTTAATTTTTTTAACATCAATGAAAAAACCCATTATTAATAATGAATTATTAGGCATTCTGTACATGATCCTTTGCCAATTTTCTTTTGCAACCAATGATGCAATGGTCAAATTTATCTATCAAAATTTTGATGAAATTTACGTCTTGAACCAAGTAATTTTTATTAGAGGATTATTTGCATTATTCTTTATTGGAATATTCTTATATTTTAAAAACTTATTAAACTTCAAAGTTATTTTTTCTTCTCGTCAATTATCAATTAGGGGATTATTTGAATCTTTTGCAGCAATTTGTTTTTTTGTTGGTGTTGCAATGCTTCCTTTCGGGATGGTTTATGTCCTTTTGAGTTTAGCACCAATTTTTTTAACTACATTTGGTGCATTATTTTTAAATGAAAAAGTACGTTGGAGAAGATGGACTGCTGTAATTTTTGGATTTATTGGAGTTGTAGTAGTTATCAATCCTACAAAATTAGAGTTTGGTTTTTACTTTATATTTCCATTACTTTCCGCAATTCTTTTATCATTTAGAGATATGTACACTAAAAATATCAAAGGTAATTTTCATAGTTTACAAATTGCTTTTATAACTTGTCTTGTTGTTACAATTTTTTTTGGATTTTTAAGTATTTATAAATTTTATTATTTTAGTGTTAAAGACTATTTAATTTTATTTGTTTCTTCTTTTTTTCTCTCACTTGGTTATATATTTTCAATAGCAACAATTAAAGTTGCACTAGTTTCTGTGACTTCAACTTTTAGATACTCGGTTATTATATGGGGTATTTTATACGGATATTTCTTTTTCAATGAAATCC
>RGHK01000237.1 GCA_010024215.1 Pseudomonadota bacterium
AGGCACAATTAATGCATATTCAGCAATCTTAGCTGAAAAATCAGGTCATAAAGCTATATATCTTTCTGGTGGTGGTGTAGCAGCAGCGTCTTACGGTATTCCAGATCTTGGTATAACTTCAATGGAAGATGTGCTAACTGATGTAAAAAGAATTACTAATGCAAGTTCACTACCTCTTCTTGTAGATATTGATACTGGATGGGGTGGTGCATTTAATATTGCAAAAACAATTAAAAGCATGATTGATGCAGGTTGTGGCGCAGTTCATATAGAAGATCAGGTTTCACAAAAAAGATGTGGTCATAGACCAAATAAATCACTTGTATCTAAAGATGAGATGCAAGATAGAATAAAATCTGCAGTTGATGGTAGGCATGATGAATCTTTTTTTATAATGGCTAGGACTGATGCAATTGCATCCGAAGGAATTGAAGGTGCTCTTGAAAGAATACTTGCATATGTAGAAGAGGGTGCTGATGGTATATTTTTAGAAGCAGCCACATCTTTAGAAGAATATGCACTAGTTAAAAAAGAAACCGATGTACCAATACTTGCAAATATAACTGAATTTGGAAAAACTCCATTATTCACAAAAGATGAGCTTGCTAAAGTTGGAGTTGATATGATGCTTTTTCCTTTAACTGCATTCAGAGCTATGAGTCAAATTGCGGAAAAAGTTTACATTTCCTTGGCTAAAGACGGGACACAAGATGGTCTGTTGGATATAATGCAGACCCGAGAAGAATTATACGATCGATTAAATTATCATAGCTTTGAGCAAAAACTTGACGATTTGTTCAAAGATTAAGAACTAAGAAAGAGGATATTATGGTAAAAAAGTTAGAAGGAGCTGGCTTAAGAGGCCAAGTTGCAGGCGAGACATCATTATCAACTGTTGGTCAGATTGAGGGTCTTGCTTACAGAGGTCATAAAGTTGAAACCCTTGCTGAAAAAGCAACCTTTGAAGAAGTAGCATACTTGCTGCTCTACAACAAACTTCCAAACAAAAATGAACTTGCAGAATATAAAGCTCTTTTAAAAAGTCAAAGAGATCTTCCTCAGGCACTTAAAGAAGTGCTTCAAAAAATTCCGGCAACAGCTCATCCAAT
>RGHK01000238.1 GCA_010024215.1 Pseudomonadota bacterium
ATTCTAGAATACTTAAAAGAGACAATAGAAGAGAATGATTTAATGAAAAATATTCTTCTCAAGCACAAGATAATCTCAGCAAATTGGAATACTGAAACATCAATATGGGAGTTAGAGGTAGAAGAAAAAGATGAAATAAAAAATATGACATGCAATTTTTTATTTTTGTGTGGTGGCTATTATAGCTATACCAAGCCTCATATGCCCTACTTTAAAAATCAAGAAGACTTTAATGGTCAGATAATTCATCCCCAATTTTGGGATGAAACGATTGATTATAGAAATAAAGAAATCGCAGTAATTGGAAGTGGCGCAACAGCAATGACAATTGTTCCAGCTATTGCAGATATTGCGAAACATGTTGTCATGATTCAAAGATCACCAACATATGTGGTATCAAGACCAAGTGAAGATATGATAAACAAATTTCTACGGAAATTTCTTCCAGTAAAAATTAGCTATTTTTTAACCAGATGGAAGAATATCTTATTTCAAAGCTGGTCCTTCTTTCTTGCAAGAAAATACCCAGAGGCTACTAAAAACAAATTACTAGATATGATCAGAGATGAATTAGGTAAAGAATATGATGTAGAAAAACACTTTACCCCTTCCTATAAACCTTGGGACCAAAGAATATGTTTAGTTCCAGATAGTGATCTTTTTACAGCAATAAGAAATAAAAAAGCATCGGTAGTAACTGATACAATCGAAAAATTTGAATCTGATGGAATTCTTCTAAACTCAGGAGAAAAAATTAAAGCAGATATTATCGTTACAGCTACCGGTATAGAGTTAAATTCTTTAAATGGGATTGATGTCACAATTGATAATGTCAATGTTGTGCCCAATGAAAGATTAACTTACAAAGGCATGTTACTTAGTGGAGTTCCAAATTTTGCTATGTCATTTGGCTATGTAAATGCCTCTTGGACTTTACGGGCGGACCTAACTTGTGAATATGTTTGCAGACTTCTGAATTTAATGGACAAAAAAGGGGTTAGTTGTTGTGAGCCTATAGATGATAAAAATGCTCATGGTGATGATCGATTAATAGAATTCACTTCTGGGTATTTTGAAAGAGGCCTTAGTCAAATGCCAAAACAAGGCAA
>RGHK01000239.1 GCA_010024215.1 Pseudomonadota bacterium
TAAGTGACTGAATTTTTTTCAATTTTACTCCTAGCAATAATATCTTTAGAATTTCTTTTTAATAATTTTTCTCTTACTTGCTCTTCAATTTCGTTTACTAAGTTTTCATTAGTAATCTTTTTATTTGGAAGCCCATCAACATATAGTAAGTTATTTGGGTTAGCTCCAGTTAGACCAATCTCAGCTGCCTTACTTTCACCGGGCCCATTCACATAACATCCAATGACTGCAACTTCGATGTCATCTGAAATATCTTCTAGTCTTTCTTCAAGCTCATTTACAACCTCAATTACATTAAAATTTTGTCTAGAACAACTTGGACAAGCAATTATCTTTACTCCTCTACTTCTTATATTTAGACTTTTTAATATATCCCATCCAACTTTTATTTCATCAACAGGGTCGGATGCTAAGGAAATTCTTATGGTATCTCCTATGCCTTCTGATAACAGCATTCCTACTCCAATAGAAGATTTTACTGTTCCAGCTCTATAACTTCCCGCTTCAGTGATACCTAGATGAAGAGGTTGTGAAATTAAATTTGAAATCTTTCTATATGCCTCAACGGTCATCTCTATATTAGAAGCTTTCAAACTCATTTTATAATTCTTGAAATTAAATTTATCTAAAATTTCAACATGTCTTAATGCTGACTCCACTAAAGCGTCAGCATTAGGTTCTCCATATTTTTTTTGGAGATCTTTTTCAAGTGAACCTGCATTAACTCCAACTCTTATTGGAATATTATTATCTATTGCAGCATTAATAACTTCTTTTACTTTAGATTCCTTGCCAATATTTCCTGGGTTAATCCTTAGACAATCAGCACTATCTGCAACTGCTAAAGCAATTTTATAATCAAAATGTATATCAGCAATCAAAGGAATATTTACTCTATTTTTAATTTCTTTGAAAGCTTTTGCTTCTTCAAAACCAGGGACCGATACCCTAACTATGTCAGCTCCAGCTGCTTGAAGATCATTGATTTGGTTGACTGTTGATACTACATCGCAGGTATCAGTGTTAGTCATTGATTGAACGGCAATTGGGTTATTGCCACCAATTAAAACATTTCCAACTTTAACAATTGATGTTTTTTTTCTTT
>RGHK01000240.1 GCA_010024215.1 Pseudomonadota bacterium
TCCTAATCCATAAGTTTGACCTTTATTCAAATCAAATTGATCATTAAAGCTTGGTGCATTATCAAGATATGATATCCTTGTATTCCATGAATAAAATGAGGTTATTGAAGGCAATCTAAATGACTTCGCAATTTTAATATCTTTTTCTGCTATGGATATATTTGTCTCTGCAAGCTTAATATCATTTCTAAAGGTTTTAGCTTTTTCATAAATTTCTTTAGGAGAATTTTCTAGTATATCAGAGAAAGGTATACTGAAATCTTCATCTGCTATGTCAAAGCTTTCATAGTTATCAATTAAAAGCACTTGAGCAAGATTTAGTTTGACATCTCTTAGATTATTTTCTGCTAAAACAACATTTTGCTCCTGTGACGCTAGATTTGCTTCTATCTCAAATATTTGTCTTGGCGAAAATATACCTGATTCAATTAAATCTTTAGTCCTTTTATATTCTTCTTTTGTTATTTCTAGTTGAGATTTTTGAACCTTGAGTATCTCCTTGTTAAACATTATCTGTAAGTAAGAATTCGCAACAAAAAGCTTAACATCATCTTTAATATCTTCAAGCTGATATTTTGAAGAAAGTATTTCAAGGTTTGCCCTATGTAATTGATAGACATTTCTTGATCCACTGTAAACTGGAAGACCAACTGATGCAGTTGCCGATGAAAATTGAGTAGTTATTTCTTCAATGATATTAGTTGTAACATTAATTCCTCTACCGACATTCCACTGATGATTTGCAGAAGCACCAATATTTGGAAGAAAGTTTCCAATTGCATCAGATTTTGATAATTTAGAATTTTTAAGATTCAATTCAGATTGCTTTATGTTTATGTTTTTTTCTAGTGCAATATCAATAGCATCTTGAAGAGAAATTATTTCAATATTCCCCTGAGAAAAAAGTGTGGTAGAAAATAAGAATGTAAATAATATGTTTTTTTCTATCATGATATTTATTTTAATCTTCTCTAAATTGATCAAACGCAGATTCTTCTGGTTCAATTTTTATAGGCTCCGTTTTATTCCAAATTTTAATTTTATCTTCCATTGAAACTCCTGATAAAACTTCTACTTTAAT
>RGHK01000025.1 GCA_010024215.1 Pseudomonadota bacterium
TGATTATTGCATTGTAGTTGTGCCTCTAATATATGAAACGAGATCCTCTAGCTATTACGATAGAATTTTAGTTATAGATTGTGATGAAGAAATACAAATAAATAGATCTGCTATAAGGGATAATACAGAAAACAAAGAAATAAAAAAAATTATTAGCAAGCAGGCCTCAAGAGAAGAGCGATTAAGTATTGCTGATGATGTTATCCTTAATAATAGAACCTTAGACTCTCTAAAAGAAGAGGTAATAAAGTTGCATAAAAAATATATAAAGATGTTGAATCATGGCTAGTTGTCCTAGGTGCGAAAAACCAGTTAATCTTAAAATTGATAATGATTACAGACCTTTTTGTTCTGAGAAATGCAAGTTAATTGATTTTGGTTCCTGGGCTAATGAAGATAATAAAATTTCTAGACCCATACAATCCGAAGACTTCTACGAAGACTGATTTTAAGAAGTATAGACCTTAAATCATTCTCCAATCACCGGATTCAATAAGAGGAAGAGCTTTTTTATATTTTATTTCTTTAGTTTCTTCACCATTAGTAATTTGTACAAGATCATTTCTACCTAATTTTGGTTCATCTCTTGTAATAGTTTCTGTTGGTTGAACAATAGTTTTTTCTTGTGATATTGTCCTATCCTCATTAAAGCTTGGAGCCTCTTCCTTTTGATATACCATCTCTTGATTATCTTGGTTTGGCTGAGTATTATTTGCACCTTCTTCTTTGGCGATTTGCAGAGAGAACAAAATTCTAATCGTGCCACTATCAATTTCATTTAACATGGATTCAAACATTGAATATGCTTCTCTTTTAAACTCATTTTTTGGATTTTTTTGTGCATATGCCCTAAGACCAATACTATTTCTTAAATGATCTATTTCAGCGAGATGCTCTTTCCAGTGAACATCTAGCACTTGAAGCATGACTTGTTTTTCCAGCATCAATCTATTGTCTTCAATCTCAAGATATTTGTATTCATATCTATGCTTTGCAGATTTAACTATTTCATCTGCTATTGATTCAGGAATCAGCTTTTTATTTTCAAGAACTTTTTGATGAATATTTGTCTCAAGTGAATAGGTTTCAATTAAATGCTCTTCCAGTTCTTTAGTTTTCCATTGTGATTCTATTGATTCCAAAGGAATATAGTTGTGAGTTATTAATTTAAATTGATCTTCAATTAAGCCATCTATAGTTTCACTTATATCACTTTCTTCTAATAACTGATTTCTTAATGAATATATCGCCTGTCTTTGATCATTTGATACATCATCATATTCAAGCAAACTTTTTCTTGCATCAAAGTTTTTGCTTTCAATTCTTTTTTGCGCATTTTCAATTCCCCTAGAAAGCATTTTAGCTTCAATATGGTCATCACCCATGCCAAGCTTTTCAAATAGAGCCTTTCTGTTATCGGATATAAATAATCTTAGTAAATCATCTTCTAATGATAAGAAGAATTTGGAATAACCTGGATCACCCTGCCTTCCAGACCTACCTCTTAGCTGATTATCAATTCTTCTTGATTCATGCCTTTCTGTTCCAAGTATATGAAGACCGCCTGCAGATAAAACAGCATCATTATTTTTTTTCCACTCTTCAGGATTTTGCTCTTCTTTTTTCCCACCCAAAACAATATCAGTACCTCTTCCTGCCATATTAGTTGCAATAGTAACCATGCCAGGTTTACCTGCATTGGCTATAATCTGTGCTTCTTTTTCATGATGTTTAGCATTTAAGATTTGATGTGGGATATTTTTAGCGTTTAAATATTCTGAAACCTCTTCTGATGATTCAACAGACACTGTGCCTACTAAAATCGGAGCAGAGTTAGACCTAATAGACTCAATCTCTTTAATTAGTGCATTATATTTAGCAGTTTTTGTTAAAAAAACTAAGTCATTATGATCATCTCTAATCATAGGAACATTGGTAGGGATAATAATTACACTTAAGCCATATATCTGTTGAAATTCAACAGCTTCAGTATCTGCAGTTCCTGTCATTCCAGACAAAGTTTTAAATAATCTAAAAAAGTTTTGGAATGTTGTTGAAGCCAAGGTTTGAGACTCCCTTTGTATTGGAACATTTTCTTTACATTCAAGAGCCTGATGAACGCCTTCGCTCATTCTTCTTCCTGGCATCGTTCTTCCAGTATGCTCATCAATTAAAAGAACCTCATTATTTCTTACCAAATAATGAATATTTTTCTTAAATAAGAAATTTGCTCTTAATGTTGCTTGAACATATTTCATGATTTTGAGATTGGAAATTGAGTAAAGGCCTTCTGAAGCTCCAATTAAACCAGCATCTTCTAGTAATGTTTCAACAAGAATGTATCCATCATCAGTCAATTCGATATTTCTATTTTTTTCATCAATTAAATAGTGGCCTCGTTCATCTTCACTTAGAGGCTCTTCTTCAGAGTCCCCTCTTTTTTGCAGTCTCAACTTAGGTATAAATTTTTTAATTTGTTTATACATCTCAGAGCTTTCAGTTGATGGCCCAGAAATAATTAATGGAGTTCTTGCTTCATCAATTAATATTGAATCAACTTCATCAATTATTGCAAAGTCTAGTGAGCATTGGACGCGTTGCTCAACAGTATGAGCCATGTTATCTCTAAGATAATCGAAACCAAGTTCATTATTAGTCGCATATATGACGTCACATTTGTAAGAGTCAGTTTTTTCTTGAAAATCTTGATTTGATACAACTACACCAACACTTAAACCAAGAAATTCATATACAGGTCTCATCCATTCAGCATCTCTTCTTGCTAGATAGTCATTAACAGTTACAAGAAAGGCCTTATTTCCAATTACTGAGTTTAAGTAGGCTGGAAGTGTTGCAACAAGTGTCTTTCCCTCACCTGTTTTCATTTCTGCTATATTTCCTTCTGCTAAAGCAATACCCCCTAACATTTGTGAGTCGAAGTGCCTTAAGCCAATTGTTCTTTTTGAGGCTTCTCTTACAGCAGCAAAGGCTAAAGGAAGGATGCTATAAATATCTTTATTTTGATCATAAGTAACTCTTAATTCATTTTTTAAGTCTAAAAAATAACTATCGGGTTTGTCTGATAAATCATGTTCAAGATTATTGGCGTCATTTACATGACGCATCATTTTTTTAATAACCCTATCGTTACTCGAGCCAAAAATTTTACCGAACGGATTAAACATATGTTTCTCTTTGAAAAAAGCTTATCAACTTTTTAGTTATTCTACATCTCCAAAAGGAGGTCTAACATATGAGATGGGGGCATTTTCTGAGTTTTCAAATTCAACAACTTCATAAGCTTCATTATCTTCAATTATTTTTCTTAATAATTGATTGTTTAGAGCATGTCCAGATTTATAGCCTGAAAATTGACCAATTAGGTTTCCTCCAAGCAGATAAAGATCTCCGATTGCATCTAGCATTTTATGCTTAACAATTTCATCATTAAATCTTAGACCTTCTTCATTTAAAATTTCTTCTTCGCCAAAAACAATCGCATTGGAAACGCTTGCACCTAAAGCTAAGTTTTTGGATTGCAATAATTCTTTTTCATTCCACGAACCAAATGTTCTAGCTCTGCATACCTCTTTAACAAATGATGTTGATGAAAAGTCAATAATTGATTCAGTAGGTAATTTTTTATGAACAGGGTGGTCAAAATCAACTTTAAAGGCAACCTTAAAACCATTAAATGGTTTAATCGATGCATAAGCATCATCTCTTGTCACTGCAATCTCTTTTTTAACTTTTATAAATTTTTTAAGTGCATTTTGATCTTCCAATCCAGCTGATTGAATTAAAAATACAAAAGGGCTCGAACTCCCATCCATAATCGGGACTTCAGGCCCATTAACTTTAATAACACAATTATCAACTCCAAGACCCGCTATCGCAGATAATAAGTGTTCAATTGTTGAAATTTTTATATCATCTTTTATTAGTGCAGTAGATAGACTGGTATCACCTACATTCTCAGCGATTGCTGGTATTAAAAAATCTTCGCTTATATCTGTTCTTATAAAATTAATACCTGTATTAATTTCAGCTGGCAGGAGTTCCATTGCAATATTTTTACCAGTATGAAGACCAATTCCTACTGCCTTAATGGGATTTCTAAGCGTTCTTTGTTTTAACATAATAAATAAAAGTAATTTTAATGACGTTGCCTATTAGCCTCAGAAAGTATTATCCCAGTTGCGACTGAAACATTAAAGCTTTTAAATAATTTATTATTACTTAGATTAATTTTGTAATCGCATCTCTCAAGCGTTTTTTCTCTTATACCAGATTCTTCAGAACCCATGATTATTGCACTAGGCTCTGATAAATCGCACTCATGATAACTTTTTTGTGCATGTTCACTAAGACCATAAATATTGATATTAATACTATTCCTAATGCAAGCACCAAGATTTCGTGGATCAATAATATTATCTAGAATTAAAATTAGTGGAGATTCTATATTTGTATTTAAATGATTTTTTAGGTCTTTGAAGTTTAATTCTATTTCATTTGAAATAATCGCCTCAGGCTCTTGTTTTAATTTGTTATTAAGCTCATATTTAATATCATTTTTTTCCATAATAGATATAAGTTCTTTTAAACGAGCATCATCTCTATTTGCTGGCAAAAATACTTTTTTTAACTTATGTGGATTGTTATGAATAATACTTTCTATACTATGAAAGCCTATCCTAGATTCACTATTTTTTTTACTCATACTATATAGCTATTAATGTAATTTTTCTTTCAGTAGGAATTACATTAACAATTTTAATTTGTAAATTTTGACCAAGTCTATAGATTTTGCCTGTTCTTTTACCTTTAAGAAAATTCGCATCTTTATCATAAAAATATCTGTCATCAGGTAAGTCTGCGACATGAACCAATCCAGAAACAAAAAATTTATCAATTTCAACAAATAACCCAAAATCAGTTATTCCTGTAATGACCCCATTAAACTCCTGTCCGATATATTCTTTGAGATGATAACAAATCATCTGTTGAACTACTTGCCTTGATGCTTTTTCAGCAGTTCTTTCTAGCTCAGACATATTTGCACACTCTTCTTCAATTTTGTCTTTGTTGATTTCAATTTTAGTTTTGTTTAATACATTTTTAATTAACCTATGAGTCATTAAATCTGGATATCTTCTAATAGGAGATGTAAAGTGAGAATACCTTTCTAACTGAAGGCCAAAATGTCCCTTTTCTTTGGTTGAATACTCAGCTCTTTTTAGATTTTGTAAGACAACTGTTTGCAATACTTTACTAAGCTTATTTGTGTGAGAATATTTCAAGCATTGATTGATTAGCTCTAGGGCTCCATCTTTATAATTATTTGAAAATCCTTTTAATGAAAAAAATGCTTTTATACTTTCAAGCTTAATATCATCTGGTTTTTCATGAATTCTATATATTCCATATTCGTAATGTTTTTTCATAAAATTAGCTGCACAGATATTTGCAGCCAACATAGATTCTTCAATCATTTGATGAGCAAAAAGTCTTTTGGGTATAGTAATAGTCTTAACTTTTCCTTTAGTATCAATTTCTAATAAGGGCTCTTGGCCATCAATTTCTAGTGCTCCTCTTTGGCTTCTTTTAGCCAACAGATTTTTTGTTAAATGATTCAGCGAATTTAAAGATTCCTTGATATTTTTTGATGCATTAGAGCTTTTATTTTTTATATAGTTTTCAACTTGTCTATATGTCATTCTTTTATGAGATTTTATTATTGCTTCAAAGAACTTATATGATTGAAGAATTCCATCTAAAGAAAACACCATCTCACAAACAAGCACATTTCTAATTTCATCAGGCACAAGCGAGCAAAGATTATTAGAAATTTTTTCTGGAAGCATTGGTATAACTGTTGATGGAAAATAAATTGAAGTACCTCTAATGTTTGCCTCTTTATCAATCGCAGTTCCTTTTAACACCAGCTCTGCAACATCTGCAATGGCCACACTAAGGACATATTTAGAGTTATGTAAACTGCAAAAAACGGCATCGTCATAATCTTTTGCATCTTCACCATCAATCGTCACAAAGGGAGCTTTTGTGAGGTCAACTCTTTCTTTTTGTTTATCTATTTTGAGTTTAGCCAGCTCTTCATCAATAAGAGGGTTCCATGCTGATGATATAAAATTTTCTTCAATTATTTGAGAAATAGTGCTTTTTAGTTCATTCATTAACGACAATGACTAGTTTCTATATTCAAAACTAATACCAATAATTCTTCCCCTTGGATCATGAACACGAGTATCAAAGCTAAAGTCAGGCGCATCATAAAGTCTTGGCGCTGATTCATCAAAGATATTAATAATAGATAGCTTCAAATCTATTTCACCATTATGAATAGGGATTTGTCTTTTCACAGACAGATCATGAACAATAAATGAATCTACAGAATTATCATACCCATACTTCATACCAAGACTGTTTATGGGCCTTTGATTGTCATAACCATCAATATAGCGTGTATTGAAATTTATATCGTAATCAGAATATTCCCAATTTATGAATGCATTTATTCTATTTTTTGGAAGCGAGTGAGTATTCGTATCATAATTAAATTTCCCTACTCTATTAATCATTTTACTAAAACCTTCATTGCCAAGAGCAGGGGTAAGAAAGTCTATTAAAGTAGTAGCGTTAATTGAGAGTGAAATTTCTCCATATTCAATTGATGAAAACAGAGCTGCATCGTACTTGAAATCAACTCCAGTAACCTCAGTACTTTCTTCATTAAAGTATGTTGTTGTTACTCCAATTAAATCACCATTAGAATTTCTAGTAATACTTGGTCCATATGGATCAGTATTTAATAAAACTTGAGCACTTTGAACTTCTATCCTGTTCTTATAGTCAATATTCCAATAATCAATGCTTATTTTCTGATTTTTATTCCTTAAAATAACCCCAATATTGAAATTGTTTGAAGTTGCTGGTTTAAGATTTGGATTGCCAATTTGCGCTTGCCTAACAAATGGGGAAGCACCATTGAAATCTCTGACACTGCCTAAATTGATATCACTTGAAAACATTTGTGCCATTGACGGCATTGAAAAAGAGGAACTTTTAGATGCTCTAATAATAATTTTATCAGTAGCAATATACTTAAAGGATATTTTAGGATCAAATGATGAATCGTTCTCATACTCTTCAAATCTACCGGCAATTCTTATATCTAGATTTTCGTGAGGTTTTGGTTGTATCTCAAAGAAACCTGCATATTTATTTCTAGTTTTTGAAACATTAATTCCACCGCCCAAAAAAAATAAATCTGCTGTTTTAATTATCTTTCCGTTAGAATCAAATTCAGCTCTACTTATATCATCATAAGAAATATCAAGAGCTTCTTCGTTTATTTGGAGACCATAAGCTATTTCATAACCATCTTGATTAGTTCTAAATATAAGATCAAAAGTCTTCAAAGATGCTTCTTTTGTTGATATTTCAGCACCTCTAACATAATCAATTAATTCTTGAGAATTGCTTGATGAGTCAAATATATTCCAATAATAGATATTTCCATCAGATTGACCTAAGGATGTACCATTTAATGATTCTAAAAATCTTGAATCAACAATATCTGGCCTGTAATGATCATTTGAGTGATTACTCAAAGTCAGTGATGCTTCTAATTCAGTATCTTCATTAATATTTTTTTTAATCGTTTGGCTAAGATTAAATTGTTTTATACTTTTTGGAGAATATGGTGATTTAAATTCAGACCCAAGAGGTCTTCCGTACCAAGTTACTGGAACATTAAAAGGGTTACCGCCTTCATTGGGTTGTATTTGTCTAGACAAAAATGGTAAAGCAGGATAAGAGGGTGATTGAGGATTATCATTCACTTCAACACTTGATGTTAATAGAGTAGCTGAGTAATCTAAATTATCTGATTTAAATGAAATGTGACCATAGCCTTTTAAATGGTCCTCATTATTAACTATATTGAACCTAGTTCCATATAAAAATCTACAAAAAGATCCATCAAGCACACCACCGTTTGTCTCACATTGAGGGTCAGGAACAAATTGATTTGCAGAATATTCACCCGCATACATTCCTTCATTAACTATATCTTGTGAAGAAATCTTAAAAGTTTTACCTAGTCCACTCAAACCAAGTTCTGCTATTCCAGGGATTTCAGAAGCTGAAAGGGCAGACCTGTCTAATATATTTAAGCCAAATACATAATTACCTTTGTCAAAGCTTGATCCAAATAACAAACCAATAGTTTTATCATCTTGATCATAGTTCGTAGTTCCAAAATTACTTACATTAACTTTAAATCCATCATAATTTTTCTCTGTGAAAACATTTACAACTCCAGCAACAGCATCAGAGCCATATAAGGATGTGGCACCTTCTTTTAAAATCTCAATTTTTTTAATAGCTATTTCTGGGATTATATTTGCATCTATATATCCCTCACCCTGATTAGAAGGTGTGCCCGCAAAAGTATGTCTCTTTGAGTTTACAAGAAGTAAAGTTGATGCATGGTCTAATCCTCTTAAGGTGAACGAAGCCATGCCTTGATCTACTCCTTCGAGAGTATTTGCCTGAAAATGTGAACCTGATGAAGAGGTAATAAATTTACTAATTTCTGCAATGTTAGAGATATTAAAATTGCTAAAATCTTTTTTTGTTAATACATCAACTGGTGATACGTTTTCTTCAGGATTATTTATTAATGACCCTGTCGTAACTATTTCTTCTATATCATCAGAATTAGCAACAATAAAGGGACTTATTATCAATAAGAATATGATTTGTTTGTATTTAGTCATGACTTGTTGCAAAAGAGCGCATTCTACAATAAATTGAAGTAGAAAGTAATTAATCTAAGTTTTCCAGGCTAATAAAATGTTATGTTTTTATGGCTTATGGCAATCACAATTTATTTTTTTACAAATTTTATAATTTTTGTAATGACAGAAAATTATTAGCATTGAGCCAATTGTAGTTAAGATAAGTTCTGCAGTTTCATTAATATTTTCTCCAATAAGGAGGGCTGCTACAAGAATAGTTAATCCAGATATACCAATAAATATGATTGAGTTATTTAAATGATTTTTATATCCCAAGGTTATTGCAAAGATACTAATTGGAATAGTTAAAAGTAGAATAATTTTATGGACTAGTTCACTTTCAATTGTTATTGCTAAAGAGCTATATGAAAGTACTATTAAAGCAGGAGCAAATAAACAATGCATAAGACAAAGCATAGAAAATGACATTGCAAATTTGTCAGATAGTATTTGTGATTTCATATTGAATTCTTAATATTTCCCCAAGCTTAAAATTAATGTAGCTTGGGGAAATATAAACATACCTATTTAAAAAGCTAAATTAAATTTAATTCCATAGTTTTTTCCAGGAAGCGGTACCTCATTTTTTACAAAAGAAGAATGATTTCTTGCAGCTTCATCTAAAAGATTTCTCCCAAATAACGTAACTTTTAGTTTACTCTTTTCATTTTTAATTGGGGACCAATATTGTAAATCAAATGTTTTAGTAAGCCTCAAATCAAGCATTTGATATCCAGCAGTAGTTGTTTCGCCTTCACCAATATCATTTTGTTTTTCGACATCTTTTAAATTTAACTTAAAGACCAAGTCATTCTGAGTATATGAAAGAGAGTACACATTTCTTGCAGGATTTATTCTTGGTACATTATGACCATCTGTAAATTGAGCATTTACAACATCTCTACCAAAAGATAATGTCATTTCACCAGCACCT
>RGHK01000241.1 GCA_010024215.1 Pseudomonadota bacterium
GCATGACCAAGTTCATGCATAAGAGTTGTGCTTGTTCTTTCTGGGTTATTCTCTCTTATTGGTTGGATATTTCTATTACCCAGATTTACTCCTCTACCATCAATTTTTGTCAGGGTAGATATTAAATGATCACGATAACGGTATCCTGGTAAAAAATCAGAAAATAAATCAGTATCCATTTCACCAATACAATAAATATCTTCATCCCAGTCATAACAACCCGTTCTAACTCCAAATGGTGAAGTTCCATCTGGGTCAACTGGTTCAGCAGAGAGAATTGTAAAGTAATCTGGATTGAAAAATTCTGCAGCATCAGAATCATTTAATTTGTT
The DNA here is from genome assembly GCA_010024215.1 of Pseudomonadota bacterium. GTDB lineage: Bacteria > Pseudomonadota > Gammaproteobacteria > Magnimaribacterales > D2472 > SCGC-AAA076-P13. The sequence continues at coordinate 333 of RGHK01000241.1, forward strand.
AACAGAGGCTATTAATGCTCTTCTATATAAATCAATATCTGTCTCACCGTTTAAGGAATCACCAACAAACAAATAGGTTGTTCCAGCAAGTGAATTAGGCCCACCTGACAAGTAGTAAATCTCATAATCCTTGGGCGTTTTGTCTCCACCATCAAAACCATCTTCAGGATCATCATCTTGTTGAATAGTTATCGTTCTTCTATTACCAGCAAACCATGACTCAAAAGAGATAGCACTAAAATCTATTCCATCTGAAGCTCTTATTTCAGCAGTGTATAGGCCACCATTTTGTAGGGCTGATAAATCAAAGGTTACATCACCATCTCCTTCAATAGTTGTTGATTCATCTAAAACAAAAGTACCCTGAATAGATTCTGATCCAATTACTATTTCAAAAGTTAATTCTTCTAATTGATTATCTTCATCTGAAACTCTTATCTTAAAGGTCTGAGTAGGCTCGTGTATTAGAGTATCTTTTGAGTAATCAGTAAATGTCGTAAACATTATTTCAGGTTCATCATTTACTGAATTAACAGTTATATTAACGGTTGCGCTTTTAGTAACATTTTTTTCAACTGCTGTTACTGAATATTGAAACTGATCAGAACCAAAGAAATTCGTATTTGGATTGTATGTTATGCCTCCATTGGTACCTAAAGTAAGTGTTCCGTTTGAAGTTGAGGAAGTAATCTCATAATTTAATGTAACTGTTTCATTAGCTGTTGCATTTAATGACCCAGAGTAACTAG
>RGHK01000242.1 GCA_010024215.1 Pseudomonadota bacterium
TCTTCAAAGGCTTTAATAAGTCTTGTTTTAAAAGTCTCTTCCCCTTTTCTAAGCCATACTCTAGGATCGTAATATTTCTTATTTGGTATGTCATCACCATCTGGATTACCTATTTGATTCATTAAATATTCAGACTTTCCAAGCATATAATCTCTAATTCCTTCGGTAAATGCAAATTGAAGGTCTGTATCAATATTCATTTTAATGACACCATAATCTATAGCTTCTCTTATTTCCTCAACAGATGAACCTGAACCTCCGTGGAATACAAAATCAAGAGAATTAGATGGTAAGTTGAATTTTTCTGAAACAAACTCCTGTGAATTCTTTAATATTTTAGGAGTTAATTTCACATTTCCTGGTTTATACACTCCATGAACATTACCAAATGCTGCAGCAATCATAAAATTATCACTAATTGACTTCAGCTCTGAATATGCGTAAGCAACTTCTTCTGGTTGAGTGTAAAGTTTAGATGAGTCAATATCAGTATTATCAACACCATCTTCTTCTCCTCCTGTTACACCTAATTCTATCTCAAGTGTCATCTCTAAATCAGTTAGCTTCTTAAGATATTCTTTACATGTTCCTATATTATCCTCCAATGATTCTTCAGATAAATCAATCATGTGTGATGAAAATAACGGATAGCCATTTTTTTTGTAAAATACTTTACCATAATCAAGCAGTCCATCTACCCATGGTAATATACTTCTTGAGCAGTGATCGGTATGAATTATGACTTTCGAATGATAGTTATCAATCACTTTATGAATATGGTATGCACCAGCTATAGAACCAGCAATAGAAGCTTTGAAGTTATTGTTTGACATTCCTTTACCAGCTATAAATTGAGAGCCACCATTGGAAAACTGAATAATAACTGGACTATTTAACTCTGAAGCAGTTTCTAGAACAGAATTAATAGTATTATTTCCAGATACGTTAATTGCAGGTAAAGCAAACTTTTTTTCTTTTGCTAGATTAAATAATTTTTGGTTTTCCTTTCCGTAGATAAAGTTATTTTTCAAAACAATTTTTTTGTTAATTTTTGTCAAAAGTATTAAACTTATTCCTAAA
>RGHK01000243.1 GCA_010024215.1 Pseudomonadota bacterium
TGACTCAAAAGAGGTCGATTTCAGATAATCAATATATTCTGGCACATGAGCCATACACATATATACAAAGCTTTTTACATTCATGGTAGCAATTTGCTGACACTCTTCAGGAGTCTCTGCTGTAATTGTATGAATAGCCTTAAGTTTAGGGATAATTGTTTTAGCTAGTTTGAGTTCAATATTGGTATGTAATTTTCTTTTTTGTATGCGTTTTTCATTTTTTGGAATAGGCAGCAGATGCATAATTTCCCAATATTGAGGTGATCTATGTGCTTTATCTTGTGATAAAAGATTAAATAATAAAGAAGTTCCTGATCTTGGAAGCCCAATTACAAACACAGGCTCAGCTGGTTCAATAAAGGTATTTTTATCATACAGCGCAGTAAGCTTAGCGCGCATTTTAAGCCTGCTTCTTAATTGGTGATTAAGTGCAATTCTACCAAATAGATTAAAGTTGTTATGCTTATTGATGGAGTGGATTAGAATTTCCAGAGGTTCAATATAATCTTCTTCACCAAGCTTTCCCTCAAGACCTTTGAGCATCGATTTAACACTAAAATGTCTCCTCACAATATTGATTACTCCTATTAACTATAAGATACTCTTTATTGAATTATTCCTCAATTAAGTTTTATGAATATACTATTTTTATGCGTAGCTAATTCAGCTAGAAGTCAGATGGCAGAAGGTCTGGCCAAGTCTATGCTTGGACCAGGTCATAACATTCAAAGTGCAGGTTCAATTCCGTCCGGAGAAGTGCATCCTAATGCAGTTATTGCTATGGATGAAATGGGCATAGATATTAGGGATCAATTTTCAAAATCAACAGATGACTTAGATAAAGATTTTATTGATAACTTAGATTTTGCAATTACGTTATGTGCTGAAGAAGTGTGCCCAGTTTTGCCAACCAAGGCACAAAGCTTACATTGGGCTAATGAAGATCCAGCTAATTCTAGTTATTCAGAAAAGCAATTAGAAACTTCTTTTTCAACCACAAGAGATAATCTCTTCAAGCTGATTAAGAAATTTATGATTATGAATGTAGAATAATATGAGCTTAAGTGGCTCCCGAAGTTG
>RGHK01000244.1 GCA_010024215.1 Pseudomonadota bacterium
TTTCATAAAGCTTGTCAGCAAGATGTGAACATACAAACCCTGCACCTCCCGTAATTAATATTTTCAAACTAGCTCCATGGATAATAAATTATGCATTCATTGCTGTTTGCATAATTTGATATGTTGATATTTAATTCTTCTTTAAGTGGATACATTATAGATAAAAGAGAGTTTGTAGGTACTTCATCTAATTGTTTAATGCTTTGATAATTAGGAACGTCAATTTCAGTATCTAAAATCATTACTTCTTCTCGCATTTCATTAAGAATGTTATATATGTCTAAAGTTGGTGAATTTCTTAAATCATCGGTATCTTCTTTGAAGGCTGCACCAACTAAAACTATTGTTTTGAGACCATTATTTTTTTTCAATGAAAGGAGTTGGTTAATAGTCCACTGTAAATGTTCATTATTGGAATCAATGATATTTGAAATAAGTGGTAAATTTAATTCATCTTGATTATAAAAATTATTAACCTCTACTAAGTCTTTTGGAAAACAAGATCCTCCCCAAGATGGTGATGGTCTAAAATAATGAGACCCAATTCTACTGTCTAAGCCGACACCTTTTAAAACATCCGTTAAATTAGCGCCTGAATATTCTGATAATCTAGTGGCTTCATTTACAAATGAAAGTCTTAACGGTAAATATGTATTTGCTAAATATTTTATAAGCTGTGAGCTGATTGGATCTGTTATTACAACTTCTGAATCATAACCTTCATAAAGCTTTTTAAGTTTATCAATTTTTTCAGAACTTAAACCGCCAATTACAATCCGATCCGGATTAAAAAAATCACTAACCGCAGAGCCCTCTCTTAAAAATTCAGGATTAAAGGTCAGAAGATTTTTATCATACCCAACATTCTCACATACATTTTCAATTTCATATGGAGGTATTGTAGATTTAACAGCTATGGTGATGTCTTTATTTTCTAATTTTGAAATTTCAAGTATTGCAGACTCGAGAAATTTTGTGTCGACAGAATTTGTTTCAAGATTGTTAGGTGTTTGCACACAAATAAAAACTATATCAGTTGATTGCCAATCCAAGCTTTCATAATTTGAATGAAAAGACATT
>RGHK01000245.1 GCA_010024215.1 Pseudomonadota bacterium
AAAGAGACGCCCTTTTCGTCTTTAAATGTTTCTAAACCCACTGATTTTAAGACCTTGAAAGATTTAATGTATTTTTGTCAATCTTTAAAGATTAAGTTAAATACATATGATGATAAAAATTTCATAACTTCCCCTTCAGATTACCAATACTGGTCTAAAGATAAACAATCCATAACTCAAGAGTTTTATTACAGATGGTTGCGGAAAAAAAATAATATTTTGATAGATGATTCTGGAAAACCAATTGGTGGTATCTGGAATTATGATAAAGAAAATCGTCAAGGTATTTCAAAGCTAAAGTCACCCATTCCTGACAGATCTAAAATAACAACTGATCGAATTACATTAGAGGTAATGATTGAGGTTGAAGAAATTTTCGTTACCTCTTGCGGAGATTTAGAGAACTTTAATTGGGCAGTTACTCATCAAGATGCTCTAAACATATTTAATGATTTTTTAGATAAGTATTTAGATCACTATGGGGCATTTCAAGATGCTATAAATAAAGAAAATGCATTTATGTTTCATTCACTTCTTTCACCATATTTTAATACTGGTCTTCTAGATCCTTTAAATTGCATTCAGATAGTAGAAAAAAGATATCATGAATCAAATGATTTAATACCCCTAAATTCTGTTGAAGGGTTTATTCGTCAAGTTTTAGGATGGAGAGAATTTATTATGGGTGTTTATTGGGACAATATGCCTCAATACAAACAAGCAAATTTCTGGAACCATAAAAGAAGCCTTTCTGACTCGTGGTACAAGGGCGAAACTGGTATTCCACCCCTTGATAGTGCAATTACTGAATCATTAGAGCTTGGTTATACCCATCATATAAATAGACTAATGATAATTTCAAATTTAATGAATTTATGTGGAGTCAATCCAAATGATATCTATAAATGGTTTATGGAGATGTATATTGATACAGCTGATTGGGTAATGGTGCCAAATGTATATGGTATGGGTACATTTGCAGATGGTGGCATTTTTTCTACCAAGCCATATATTTGCGGTTCAAGTTATATGCTAAGAATGTCAAACCATAAAAAGGGAGAATGGTGTGATATCGTCGAT
>RGHK01000246.1 GCA_010024215.1 Pseudomonadota bacterium
CAAAAACACTGCGAATGTAAGTATATAAATAGTGTAGATCAAAGTAGTGTTATTTTTTGTATAAACAAGAATGCTATTTGTAATTCTATGCAAAGAAAGTAAGTCCTGGGCTTTTAGTTTTTTTATTAAGCTAATTGCACTTGGCAAAAATGAAAAAGTAAAAAGAAATGCTATTGAAATACCAAAAGCCATCATTTTTCCAAATTCAATTACTGGTTTCAAATCTCCAAGCAATAAAGATAAAAACGCTACAGCAGTAGTGAGAGCTGCAAAAAAACATGGCAAAAACATTTGATCAACTGCATTAATCAATGCATGTTTTTGATCTGTTGATTCGCTTTGTAGTTCATTTATTTTTACTAAAACATGAACGGTTAAAGAAATAGTTAAAATTAACAACAACGCTATAAAGTTAGATGAAACAACACTAATTTTCCAGTCCATAAAACCAAGAAAACCAGCAGTTACAAAAGTTGTTAAGAAAGCATTTAAAATAGGAAAAAATACAAACCAAATATTTCCAAAAAAGAGATATAACATTAGTGCAAAAATAGAAGCAACAGCTATACCGAATATGACTAGGTCAGACCTTATGTAGTCCATCATGTCAGAAGTAATCATAGCTGGACCCCCTAAATATAAAGTTGCATTATCTTTATATTGATCAAGAACACTTCTAATCTCAAAAACTAAATTTGAATTAAACTTAGACTCATTATCATTAAGTTGACTGATTCTATTATTTATTTGAAAAAGCTCATCTTGAAGCGTATTTTTTATTTGGTTTGTAATTGGCTCTTTTGATTTCAATGTATCAAGCAATTCATATCTTCTTGATATCAATGTATCGTATTCATCATTACCCCTTAAGACTATTTGCATAGCTGTAATAGAGCCATCACTGCTAATAATTAGATCCTTATATATAGGATTATTTATAAACTCTTCTTTAGCTAACTTGAGGTCCACACCTTCAGTCGATAGATCTTTTAAATTATCAGCTACTTCAGAAAGATTAACCTTAGGTTGAAAAAAAATTGGTGCATCCATAAGCGATAACACAGAATCAACACCATCTA
>RGHK01000247.1 GCA_010024215.1 Pseudomonadota bacterium
AGGCTGGGAGAGTCATGCAGAAATTAAATTTAAAAATGTTATTGTACCAGAATCAAATATTCTGGGTTCTGAGGGAGATGGTTTTGCTATTGCCCAAAAAAGACTTGGACCTGGAAGAATTCATCATTGTATGAGATGGATCGGTATGTGTGAAAGAGCATTTACCCTTATGTGTGAAAGAGCAATATCAAGAGAATTAGAAGATGGGGTTTACCTTTCTGATAAACAAACAATACAAAACTGGATTGCAGAGTCTAGGGCTGAAATTAATGCAGCTCGATTGTTAGTCAAAGAAACTGCAAGGAAAATAGACACATTAGGAGCTTCCAATGCAAGAGCTGAGATTTCAATTATCAAATTTTATTGTGCTAATGTACTTCAAAAAGTTGTTGATTATGCTATTCAAGTCCATGGTGCGTTGGGAGTCACAGATGATATAATACTATCATCATTTTATAGACATGAAAGAGCAGCTAGAATTTATGATGGAGCAGATGAAGTTCATAAAACTAGGTTAGCTAGACTTATACTTAAGTCATTTAAAAAATAAAAAAATCTTAAAGTTCAATTAAATAATGTCAAAAAAATTAATTGATAGTCCAACAGAAATAAGAGATGATGAAAAGCTCAATAATTCCAGGTTATTCGAATATCTTTCAGAAATTATAGATCTTGATAGTGAAAGTTTTGATATACTTCAGTTCCCCTCAGGGTACTCTAATCTCACTTATCTAATTAAGTCAAATGAAAAGGAATTCGTTTTAAGAAAACCACCTCATGGTGCAAAAATAAAATCTGGACATGATATGTCAAGAGAGTTTAAAGTTCTTTCCTCACTTAAAGATCACTATCATAAAACCCCTGGTCCAATTCACTATTGTTCTAATAAGGATATTATTGGCTCAGATTTTTATTTAATGGAGAGAGTTAAAGGAGTTATTTTAAGGAGTAACAATTATAGTCAAATCATTAAAGATAAATCTCAATTTAATTTTATTGCAGAACAGTTTGTAGACTCCTTTGTTGAACTTCATAAACTTGATATAAATAA
>RGHK01000248.1 GCA_010024215.1 Pseudomonadota bacterium
ACCTGGAAATCTAGATATACCAGTTACATATGAAGTAGATAAAATTCGAAACGGAGGAAGTTTTACAACAAGAAGAGTAGTAGCATTTCAAAATGATAAAGCAATATTTAATATGTCAGCTTCTTTTCAAAAGAAAGAAGATGGCTTCGATCATCAAGTCCAAATGCCCAACGTGCTTAGCCCAGACTTACTTCTCACAGATTTTCAGCAAGCAGAAAAACGTAAAGATGAGTTGGCAGAAAAGTATCAACTTTTTCTAACTGCTCATCCAAAAGTGTTTGAGTTTAAACCTGTAGGCACAAATATTTTTATGAGAAAAGAAAATGATCTTCCATATAATCATTGTTGGTTAAGACTAAAAGATAAAATTGATTTACCATTGCCTTTTCATCACCAACTTTTGGCTTTTGTAAGTGATTACCAGCTTTTAGCCACAGCTTCACTCCCTCATAGAAAAGAAATTTCAAAGACAAGAGCATACTATGCAAGCTTAGATCATGCACTTTGGTTTCATAGAGACTTTTCAATTAATGATTGGCTATTATATGATATGAAAAGTCCAAGCGCATCAAATGCAAGAGGTTTTGCTAGAGGAAGTATATTTAATGAAAATGGAACTATGATTGCATCAGTTGCTCAAGAAGGACTTATGAGAAAACTTGTTAAATCTTAATGAGTAGATATTTAATTCTTTTTCTAGTTTTTTTTGCATCATGTTCCAAGCAGAATTCTTCTTCTATTGAAACTGAAACTGATTTAATTACTAACTCATTAACCAGAGAAAGGGTTGATTCGTTGTTAGTGTCAAATAATATTTTTCAAATTTCATATAACGAAAAATTTGAACAGCCTAATTGGATAAAATATACGGTTAGAGATATTGTTAAAAATGCAGATAGGGATGGAATGCAATTCTACACAGTAGATTCAATTTATACTTCAGATGATCAAGACTATTACGCAAATAGGTGGGATAGAGGGCATATGGCTCCTGCAGGATCTTTTAACGATTCTTATGAAAATTTATACTCTACTTTTTCATATTTAAATG
>RGHK01000249.1 GCA_010024215.1 Pseudomonadota bacterium
AAATGATATAATGACATCGAGACTAAAATAGCTGTTACAATAAAAGATAATTTCGGTCCTATGGTTCTAAATGATAATTGAGGATCATATTTCTCCTCAATTTTTTTTAAATCTTCAATTGATGTAAAATTTTTTTCCATAAAAAAACCCTGGATAAGCTAAAATCCAGGGTTTATTTTTATCTTGATTATTTTATTAAGCCAGCTTCTTTATAAAAACGCTCTGCTCCAGGATGCAAAGGTACTCCAACTCCAGATAATGCTGTTTCTGGTGTTATAGTTTTTCCTTTTGCATGACCTACATCCATAAGTTTTCTAGACTCATCATTCCATAATGCTTTTGTGATATTATAGATTAATTCATCATCCTCTTTAGCAGATGTAAACCATTGTGCTCCTACAGCTACAGTATTTGTAGTTCCAACATTTTCATATGTTCCACTTGGAATAGCACTTTGTGAAAAAAAACCATATTTGTCAGTTAATTTTTTTGCCCCTGCTCCATCAATTGGTACAAGTTTAATATCAACTGCTGATGCTAGTTCAACAATTGCACCTGTTGGGTAACCAGCAACAACAAATATTGCATCAACTTTTCCATTTCTTAAAGCATCAGTTGCAGCATTGCCTTTTAAAGCTTCAGCTTTCACATCTTTTTCTGAAAGACCATTGGCTTCTAAAATCAATAAAGCATCAACATATGTACCAGAACCTGGTTCATCTAATGATACTCTTTTACCTTTAAGATCTTTAACCGAATTTATCTTGTTTTTTTTTAAAGTTACTAAGTGAATATGCTCTTCAAATAAAGCTGCAATTGTTCTTAAATCTTTTGCAGGTTCTTTACCTTCCATAGTTCCAGTCCCAGTATACGCCCAATAAGCAACATCTGACTGAGCAAAACCTGAATTTCTAAGACCTGATAGAATTGCATTAACATTATCAACCGATCCTCTTGACGAAACTGCAGAAGCAATTAAACCATCCACTCCACAACTTCCACCTTTTCCACACTCTCTTGATCCTGGTGGTTTTGATATAGCATTAGCTAT
>RGHK01000250.1 GCA_010024215.1 Pseudomonadota bacterium
TCTGAAAAGATTATTAATTTATTTTTAATTACAAGCATTTTAGTCTTGTGTGAATTATCAAGAGACTATTTATTAAATGGTGTTCCTTGGTTGATACCTGGAATTGTTTTTCTAGATACATATATGCAGAATATTTATTCAATAGTTGGCATAGCAGGCGGCTCATCAATTATTTATATCATTGCGACATCAATTGCTATTTTTTGGAACAGAAGAATAACAATCTTTCTAGTTTCATTAATCTTATTTATACCAGTTTTTTATAGTGATAAAGAATTATCGGGTGATATAAAAGTTTCAATAGTTCAACCCTCTTCAGATCCTTTTTTAAAATACAAAAATGGTTATAAGTCTATTATTGAAGATAACCTTATCACCCTTCTAAAAAATACTGCAAAAGAATCAAAACTAATTGTATTACCAGAAGCTGAGCTCCCCTATACAATAAATTCTGAGGATTTTATTGAGTTTAAAAGCAAATTAGATCTAGATAATGCGTATTTTTTGTTTGGTGTATGGAATTACTCAAATAATAAGCTTTATAACTCTTTTTTAAACCTGAATTCAGGACAAATATACAATAAACAACATTTAGTGCCATTTGGAGAATATATACCTTTTATTAGCTCTTTGAGAGGGTTAATTGATTTTTTTGATATGCCTATGTCAAATGTATCAAAAGGCACTAAAAATCAAGATAATTTTGCTATTGAGCTCGATAAAAGCTTAAAAATTGCTCCATTAATATGTTTTGATATAGCATTTTCAAGTACAGTAAGAAAAAGCAACATAAGTTCAGATTTAATGATAAACATAAGTAATGATACTTGGTTTGGAGATTCAATTGGGCCATATTATCATCTTGCTATTACTAGAGTGAGAGCTATTGAAAATAATAGATGGATAATTAGATCTACAAATGATGGCATATCAGCAATTATCTCAAATAAAGGGACAATTGTTGATAAATTAGAAAAAGGAAAGAGTGGGGTTATAAATAGTGGTGTTAATATCGTTCAAGAAAGAACTATTTATAGTAGTTATGGATAT
>RGHK01000026.1 GCA_010024215.1 Pseudomonadota bacterium
GTACATTTTTATATATAGAAATTAAATAATTATCGAGTCTTCTCTCATCGTTATCTTTATTAACTTCTAAAATTTTGACAGACATAAGACAAATCTATAGGATATATACGTAAATAACTAGCTATTCTAGTTATTTTTTAATAAAAAAAGAAAGATATATACAACAGTTTAAAAACAACTCAATTATGGGTTAATCATGTAAGCAAAAGATAAATAAGACTTACTGATAGAAGCTTAAATCAAGCATACTGCTGCATTATCTTCCTATATTTAGGGAGACTAAAATGAAAAGAATATTAATTAATTCGTCTTATGGAGATGAGTTGCGCGTTGCTCTTGTTGATGGAGCAAAATTATATGATTTTGATACCGAATCGCCAGATAAAATATTACTTAAAGGAAGTATATTTAAAGCAACAGTATCTAGAATTGAATCAAGCCTAGATGCTGCATTTGTAAATTTTGGCTCAGAAAGACATGGATTTTTGCCTTTAAAAGATTTATCTAATGAATATTACAAAAAAGATTCTAATGGCAAATCAAAATGTACTCTTGAAGAAGGTCAAGAAATTGTTGTTCAGGTTACTAAAGAAGAAAGAGGAACTAAAGGTGCTGCTCTTACAACTCAGATTGGTTTAGCTGGTAGATTCCTTGTTTTAATACCAAACTCATCAAGGTCTGGTGGAATTTCACGAAGAATTAGTGGCGAAGAGAGAGACCAAATAAAAACTGCATTAGATTCAATAAATATCCCTGAAAATATGAGTGTAATTGTCAGAACAAATGGTTTGGGTAGGACTAGTGAAGAACTAAGTTTGGACTTAGCATACCTGCTTGCTCTCTGGGATGAAATTAATAACAACATTCCTAATACAGAAAGTCCGACACTGATTTATAGGGACGATAAACTTATAGTCAGAGTTGTTAAAGATTATTTTAAAGATGATATTGAAGAAATATTAATTGATGATAAGGCAACATTTAACGAAGCAAAGGAATTTATTGATGCTGTTTTGCCTGATCACTCACACAAGGTAATGCTCTATCAAGAAGAAATTCCTTTATTCAATAGATACCAAATTGAATCTCAAATTGAGCTTGCATTCCAAAGAGAAATTTCACTTTCATCAGGGGGTTCGATTGTAATTGATCCTACTGAAGCAATGACAGCGGTTGATGTCAACTCAGCTAGATCAACAAAAGGTAAAGACATTGAGGATACTGCTTATAAAACAAATTTAGAGGCAGCTAAAGAGATAGCTAGGCAATTACGACTTAGAGACGTGGGAGGCCTAGTTGTTATAGATTTTATAGATATGTTAGATAGCTCTCACCAAGAGAAAGTTGAGGCCGCATTTAGAAAAGCTGTTTATTCAGATAGGGCTAGAGTTCAAATTTCAAATATTTCAAAATTTGGTTTATTAGAAGTATCAAGACAAAGATTAAGACCTTCACTGAATGAATCTTATGATATAGAGCATGTTCTTGTAAGAGGACCAAGATCTTTAGGACAATCCATTTTAAGAATTATTGGTGAAGATTCAGCCAAAGATAACACCGGCGAGATTCAGGTTTATGTTCCCTCAGATGTTGCAAGTTATCTATTAAACGAAAAAAGAAACGATATTATTAATATTGAAAAAACAAATAATATTAGGGTCCTTGTTATAGCAGATCCATACAAATCAAGGCCCTATTATAAAGTTGTAAGAATTAAATCATCTGATATCAAAAATGTTGATTCATACAATTTGACACCAAACAGCCCAGAACCTGATACAAACTGGAGAGATGATAAAAATCAAACTAAATCAATGAAACCAGTTGTTGATGGTATCAAGCCACCAAAAATGCCAAAGAAGAAAAAAGAAGGTTTAGTATCATGGATTAAAAGTATTGCGGGTATTGATTCAGACGATAAACCAAAAACAAATCCTAAGACTAAAAGAAATAACCAAAATAGAAAAAGAAAACCTTCAAGCTCTTCTAGGCAAAAGCAGAATCAACAAAAGAATGTTACTAAAAGAAATGTTAATAACAATCCAAAAAAGACTCCTCAAAAGAAAAAAGAGTCTAGTGAGCCAAAAACTGTTAATATCAATAACAAAATTGAGGATAAGAAGAAAAATAGCAACTATAAATCTAAAGATGCTAGTTCGAAGAAACAAAGAATTAATAAAGATCAACCGAAAACATCAAAGACAGTAAAAACAGATATTGAAAAATCTTCTCCTAAAAAAGAGCCTGCGATTAAAGAAATTGTTAAAGAACCAAAAATTAAAAAAGAAATACCTACAAGGGCTGCTAACGATCCAAGATACAAGAATTAATTAGTCGTCCTGAAAGCGTAGAATTTGGAGGTGTATTTGGTAAGTTATCTATATCAAACCACTTGGCTTCAATAATTTCTTTACCATCTACTTTTATTTCTCCAGATTTATAGTCGCAGGTATATGCAAGCATAAGCTGGCTTGGAAAGGGCCAAGCTTGGCTTGAATAATAGTTAATATTATTTACTTTTAGGGATACTTCCTCAAAAACTTCTCTCTTAACTGTTTCTTCTGCTGTTTCTGAAATTTCTATGAATCCAGCTAATGCACTATATAAACCTTCAGGAAAAAGAGCATTTCTTGCTAAAAGGATTTGATTATCTTTTTTAATTAAAGCCAACACACAAGGTGAAATTCTTGGATAAACCATTACATTATTACATGTACAAAACATAGCTTCTTCATCAGAATCAAATTCCATAATAGATCCGCAATAGCCACAATGTTTGCTGCTTTTTAAATAATGAAGTAATTGGTTTGCTCTTCCAACGAGACTTAAATTTTCTTCTGATAATATTGTCATTAAGTAACGAAGATCATACTCAACCAATGATTGATAGCCCTGATCTGCAAAATTAAAAGATTCATTTGATAAATCAATTACATAAATTTTTATACCATTATCTTCAGCTATACCAATTTTTTTGAAATTAAAATTGTTAAAATTTAAATAAGATGAATTTAAAAGAAATGTTTTTTCATTAAGGTCGTAAAGAACTTTATTATTAATAAAAACAATAAATAGATTTGAAATTTCAGGTTTAATGTCTAAAAATCTTTTAAAATGCATAATTATAATAATTTAAAATACTTCTATGATTAGTGAAATTCAAAAACTTTTTTTAGGTCACTCACCAATTTGGTATAAGCAAACTATTGTAGCTTTCTTATTAATTAATCCAATAGCTTTAGTATTATTTAATTCGATAGGCTTAAATGGAAACTTTATCGTTGGCTGGATGCTTTTACTCGAGTTTATCTTTACATTAGCATTAGCACTAAAGTGTTACCCTCTTCAACCGGGAGGCTTGCTTGCTATTGAAGCCATAGTTCTTGGCTTAACTACAACAAAAGGTATTTATTATGAGATTGAACATAATCTTGAAGTAATTCTTTTACTAATCTTTATGGTTGCTGGCATCTATTTTATGAAAAATTTGATGCTTACTATATTTACTAAACTGTTATTAAAAGTTCGCTCTAAAATAAGTTTATCTTTGATGTTCTGTTTTTCTGCAGCAATATTATCTGCATTTTTAGATGCTTTAACTGTTACTGCTGTTCTTATTGGTGTAACAATTGGTTTTTATAGGGTCTATCATACCGTGTCATCAGGTAAGGATTTTAGTAATAAAGATCACAATTATAATGATGATTCATCGTTATCAATAATTGGCGCTGAAGATCTTGAAGCATTTAAGGCTTTTCTAAGAGACTTGGTTATGCATGGAGCTGTTGGTACAGCTTTAGGTGGAGTATGCACAATTGTTGGTGAGCCCCAAAATTTGTTAATTGCAAAAGTTGCCGGTTGGGAATTTATTGAATTTGTTATTCGAATGGCTCCAGTTACTATGCCTGTGTTTGTGGCTGGCCTTTTAACATGCTTTTTAGTTGAGAGATTTTCAATTGCTGGTTTTGGAAATCAATTACCAGATAGTGTAAGAAATATATTTAATGATTTTGATGTGTATGAAACGCAAAATACAACACAGCAACACAAGGCTGAACTATTTATAGAAGGCTGTGTAGCTGTATTTTTAGTTTTTGCTCTAGCATTTCATGTTGCAGCTGTTGGGCTAATTGGACTTGCTGTAATAATTTTATTAACTGCCTTTAAAGGTATAACTGAAGAACATCATCTTGGTGAAGCATTTCATGAAGCACTGCCTTTTACAGCTCTTCTTGCTGTTTTCTTTGCAATAGTAAGTGTTATTAATGACCAACAATTATTTTTACCTGTTATAAGTTATGTTCTATCACAGCCTTTAGATGTGCAGCCTCCTTTATTTTTTGTTGCCAATGGCTTTTTGTCAGCAATAAGTGACAATGTTTTTGTAGCTACAATTTACATTAATGAAGTTAAAGCAGCGCTTGATAGCGGCGTTATTTCAAGAGAGCAATTTGATTTACTAGCTGTTTCAATTAATACAGGAACAAATATACCAAGTATTGCCACTCCAAATGGTCAAGCTGCATTTTTATTCTTACTAACCTCTTCACTTGCACCATTGATTAACTTGTCTTATTTAAGAATGGTTATGATGGCACTTCCTTACACAATAGTTTTATCAGTTGTAGGATTTTTATCTATAGTGTATTTATTATAAAAATGTTGTATTCAGATATGCATAAGGCATCTATTGCTCCAATGATGCAATACACTGATATGCATGATAGATATCTACTTAGATTAATTTCTAAAAAAGTTTTTTTATATACTGAAATGGTTACAACTGGAGCTATTCTCTATGGTAAATGTTTTCATCAATTAGAGTTTAATCAAGAAGAGCACCCTGTCGCTGTCCAGCTTGGGGGCTCTGATATTGATGATTTGGTTAAGTCTGCAAAAATAGCTGAAGATTACGGTTATGATGAAATAAATTTAAATGTTGGCTGCCCTTCTGATAGAGTTCAAAAAGGCAGATTTGGAGCCTGTTTAATGCTTGAACCAGAGCATGTAGCTAAATGTTTAAATGCCATGCAAACCAATGTTAACATCCCAGTCACTATAAAATGTAGGCTAGGAGTTGATCATCATCAAGATTATGAATTTTTATATAATTTTATAAATATTGTTCAAAGTGCTGGAATACATCATTTTATTATTCATGCAAGAAATGGAATTTTAAAAGGATTGAGCCCGAGACAAAATAGACACATCCCTCCACTTAAATATGATTACGTATATCAATTAAAACAAGATTATCCAAGTCTAAATATTACTATTAATGGTGGAATCAAAACTATTAATGAATGCAAGAACCATCTTAAATTCGTTGACGGAGTCATGATTGGAAGAGCAGCGTACGAAAATCCATTTATGATAAAAGATATTGATACAGAGATATATGGGATCGAATCTACTGTTAATTCTAAAAAATCTATTCTTAATCAATATTTAGATTACGTAGAAGAAAAACTTAAAGAAGGACATGATTTATCAAGAATGATGAAGCACCTGTTTGGTCTTTCACGTGGCGATAAGTTTGCTAAAACTTTCAGAATTAAGATTTTAGAGGCGATAAAAAAAGAGTCGCTCAATCAGCACAGAAAAGAATTAGAAGATTTATTGGTCTATTAAAAAATCATCCATATCATCTAGAAATTCATCTCCCACATCAATTCCATCTTTAACTTCATATTCCAAATATTGAATATAAGAGTCTTTAACAAAATTATATCTATCACCATAAATTAATGACTCTATCTCTAATAAACGTTCTCTTGTTTCAAGTGCATCTATCCCTTTTAAAGCGATATTTACATCTGTTTCTGTCATATGAAAAGTAACAGAGAGAAATGAAGAAAAAGGTCTACTAAGGGTGTCCCTTAAAGATGATGGACCAAGCGCAGGTAACATAATATAAGGACCAGTTGGCACTCCCCATAATGCTAGTGTTTGATCAAAATCCTCTTCATGCCGTGTCAGTCCAATTTTTGTTGCAACATCAATTAACCCTCCAAGACCAATAGTAGAATTGATTAAAAATCTAGAAAAATCATTAATGGCAAGCTCAGGTTTCCCTTGCAAAACTTGGTTAACGGTAGTTTCAACCTCTTCAAGATTGTTAAAAAAATTAGTAATGCCTTTTTTAACTGGTTTTGGTGTTTTTGAATATGCTTGAGCTACAGGTTTTAAAAAGTTTCTATCTAGGGACTCATTAAATTCAAAGGTAATTCTATTTATATCTTCAAATGGGTCATTAATATCTTCAGCGTGTAATGGTAGAAAAAATAAAATAAATACGACAAAGAAAATTCTCATTGTTTAATTATACAAGTGATTCAATAAGGCTAGATATAGGTTTAAATGAAATATGTGTTTTATTTGGATTAAAATTGTATATATCATCGCTAAAGCCAATTGATGCCAATTTTTTAATCTTAAATTTTTTAATTAAATCAAAGTTATCTGTAGAATCAATATTTGAAATATTATTTTCAATAAAACCTAGAATATTAATATCTAACTTATTGAATAGCTCTATAGACCTTATGAGATCATGAAGTGCTAACTTATTTGGCGTTGATACTAATATGGAATAGTCGGGTTTTATCTCTGATGTGATAGTTAGATATGCATCTCCAGTTCCTGGTGGCATATCAATAAATAATATATCTAAATCACCCCAGTCTGTTGAATGTATTAATTGTTTGATAGCTCCACTTAACATGGGACCTCTCCATAGAGCTGCTTTTTCAGAATCTAATATCAAACCCATTGAATTAATTAAAAGTCCATGCGCCTCTATAGGTTGAAAAAGTTTTTTTTCATTTTTTTTAATTATTTGAGGTTTTTCTTTTTCTATTCCAAATAGAAGATGTTGATTTGGTCCATAAATATCTGCATCTAAAAGACCAACTTTGAATTTTTTAGCCGCTTCAGTAGCAAGAACTGCTGTAACTGAGCTTTTACCAACTCCTCCTTTTGCAGATGCAATAGCAAATATTTTCTTAATAGTCATATGAGATGTTTTTTCACATATAATACAGCTTATATATGAGCTCAACTACAGCTAAACGAAGAAAAATAATAATTACTCAGGCTTTGCCTTATGCAAACGCCTCTTTACATCTTGGGCATATACTTGAAGCAGTTCAAGCTGATATATGGTCCAGATTTCAAAATAATTCAGGAAATGAATGTTTATTCTTCTGTGCAGATGATACTCATGGCACTCCAGTTATGCTTAAAGCTAAAGAAATGGGTATTACTCCTGAAAAACTTATTAAAGATATTCAGAAAGATCATGAAGAAACTTATAAGCTTTATGATATTAACTTTGCAAATTATCACTCAACTCATTCTGAAGAGAATAAGAAATATTCTGAACTAATCTATTCAAGGGTAAAAGATAATGGTTTTATTACAAGAAATACTATTAATCAATTATTTGATGAAACTGAATCAATGTTCTTGTCTGATAGGTTTATTAAAGGCACATGTCCTAAGTGTGGTGCTGAAGAACAATATGGTGATAACTGCAGTGTTTGTGGTGCTACATATGATGTTAGTGAAATAAAAGACCCTATATCAGTAATTTCAAACACTAAACCTATTAACAAAGAAAGTGAGCATCTTTTTTTCAATCTTCCAAAAAAGATTACTGCCTTGAAAGAATTTCTATTAAATGGTGATCTGCAAAAACCTATAACTAATAAATTAAACGAATGGTTAAATGATGATCTTCAACAATGGGATATTTCAAGGGATGCTCCCTATTTTGGATTCGAAATTCCAGGTGAAGATAAGAAATATTTTTATGTATGGCTAGATGCGCCAATAGGATACATAGCCTCTATTGCTAACTGGGCTTCAAAAAATAATTTAGATATGAATGAGTTATGGTCTGAAAAATCTAATTATGAAATTTATCATTTTATTGGAAAAGATATTGCATATTTTCATGGCTTATTTTGGCCTGCCTTACTAAGTGCAGCTGATTTTAAATTACCTAATGGCATATATGTTCATGGATTCTTAACTATAAATGGTGAAAAAATGTCAAAATCCAAAGGAACTGGGATTATGGCAAAAGAATTTGCTGAAATTTGTGATCCTGAGACTCTAAGATATTATTTTGCCGCAAAATTAAATGATAAGGTTGAGGATATAGATCTCAATTTTGAAGACTATGTTCAGAGAATTAATTCAGACCTTGTTGGCAAGTATTTAAATATAGCCAGTAGATGCTCATCTTTTATTGCAAAAAATGATAATAAGTTATCAGAAACATATGATCAAAAGTTAATTCAACAGATTTCAAGCAAACATGATGAAATATTAAAACATTTTGAAACAAGAAATTTTTCTAAAGCTGTAAGGCTTATCATGGATTTAGCAGACATTACCAATAAATACATCAATGATAATACTCCATGGAAGAAAGATAAGGATGAGGCTGCTTATATTGCCACTACTGCTCTAAATGCTTTTAACATCTTAACCATTTATTTAAGTCCAATCATTCCAAAAATTACCGATGAGGCATTTAAGTTTCTAAATCAAACAAATCAATCTTTTGATGATATTGAAAAAAGACTCGAAAATAATATCAATAAATATAAACCATTATTAAAAAGATTAGACCCTATTATTATTCCTGAGGAAAAAAATATGACCGAAGAAAATAACTACATTAATATAGATCAATTTGCAGAAATCGATTTACGAGTTGCAAAGATTATTAACGCATCTCATGTCGAGGGTGCAGATAAACTTCTTCAACTTAAACTTGATGTTGGTGATTTAGGCGAAAGAAATGTCTTTGCTGGAATTAAAGCTTCATATAATCCTGATGAATTAATAAATAAAATGGTTATTTTAGTTAGTAATTTGGCTCCAAGACAAATGAAATTTGGTTTATCTGAAGGAATGGTCTTAGCTTCAAGCGATGATAAAGGTATATATTTAATTTCACCTGATTCAGGAGCTGTTCCAGGTTTAAGGGTTAAATAATGAGTAAAGAAATAGACATAGTTGTTGTAGGAGCAGGTCCTGTTGGACTTTTTACAGTTTTTGAAGCTGGTCTATTAGGTTTAAACTGTGTTCTTATAGATAATCTCGATAAACCGGGTGGCCAATGCGCTGAATTGTATCCAGAAAAGCCGATCTATGATATTCCTGGGGTTCCATTTCAGACTGCTCAAGAGCATGTTGATGCATTATTAGAACAAATTAAACCTTTTAATTATGAATTAATACTCAATGAAAGAGTTGAGGAAATAACAGAGATTGATCACAAAGATGATAAATATTGGTCTATTAAGACTAATGAGGGCACTAAATTAACTACAAAAAATATCTTTATAGCAGCTGGCGCAGGATCTTTTGAACCAAGAAGACCGCCCAATATAGAAGACCCTGATAAATTTATTAATAAGGGTGTTACCTATGCTGTTCGTTCAAAAGCTACATATGAAAACAAAGACGTCTTTATATTTGGTGGAGGTGATTCAGCTCTTGACTGGTGTGTTGAGTTGGCTGAAAAGGCTAAATCT
>RGHK01000251.1 GCA_010024215.1 Pseudomonadota bacterium
AGCTTTAAGTTTTTACTCACAAGGTATAAAACCTTATTTCATTTCAAATATAGACCCAGACTATACAGAAAATTTACTGAAATCTCTTAATCCAGAGACAACAATGTTTATAATTGTTTCTAAAACATTTACAACAATTGAAACTCTTGAAAATGCCAAAAAAGTCAGAAAATGGTTTATTAATAATGTAAATGAAGAATCAATTAAAGATCATTTCATTGCAGTTTCAAATAATACTGAAGATCCAAAAGAATTCGGTATTGAATCTAAAAATATTCTTTCTATACCTGAATGGGTGGGTGGAAGATTCTCTTTATGGGGCTCCGTAGGTTTAATTATTTCAATTTGTATTGGATCTAAAAATTTTGATGATTTTTTAAATGGTGCAAGAGAAATGGATCTACATTTCAAGGAATCTAATTTTGAAAAAAATATTCCTGTTGTGCTTGCTTTAATAAGTATTTGGTACAACAACTTTTTTAATTGTGAGACAGAGGCAATTCTGCCCTATAATCAATTTCTAGGTAAGCTTGCGGATTATCTACAACAAGCAAGTATGGAAAGTAATGGTAAGAGTATAGATAGAAATGGCAATAAGGTTGATTATCAAACAGGAACTATAATCTGGGGGTCGACTGGAACAAATGCACAACATGCATTTTTTCAACTTATGCATCAAGGAACAAAACTAATTCCGACTGATTTTATTGCCTTTAAAGAGTCCCTAAGCGGTGATGCAGAACAACATAAAATTTTAACTTCAAATTTCTTAGCTCAGACAAATGCTTTGTTAGTCGGTAATAAAAAAATTGGTAATGAAATTCAAAAGAATATAGATGGCAATAAACCCTCAAATACAATACTTATCAACAAGTTAACTCCTAAAAATCTCGGCTCATTAATAGCTATGTATGAAAGTAAAATTTTTGTCATAGGGTCCATATTAAATATTTATAGTTTTGATCAGTGGGGCGTTGAATTAGGAAAATCAATAGCTAAAGAGATTTTAAAGAATGGTAAATCTAATCTAGATAAATCGTCTTCTCAAGT
>RGHK01000252.1 GCA_010024215.1 Pseudomonadota bacterium
AGAAATTCCTAATGATGTTGTAGCAGTAAGATCTAACCTTCCAGAAGATATCAAAGGACAAATTTATCAAATTCTTAGTGATTATCTTGCAACTGAAGAAGGATTAGCTGTTATGGATGAAATTTATGGTTGGACAGATATCGTTCCAGCTGAAAATTCGGAGTTTGACATAGTTAAACAAGCAGCTGAAGAATTCGGGCTCTACGACGAATAACATAAGAAAATAGTTATTATTATCAAGGGGTAGGAATCTACCCCTTGATTTTTTATTATGATTAAATTTGAAAATGTAAATGTAACATATCCAGGTGGTGTTGTAGCTTTAAAAGATATCAATCTTGAAATTAAAGAGGGCGATTTCATAATTATTGTTGGTTTATCTGGTGCAGGAAAATCTACTCTACTTAGAACAATCAATAATTTGGTTAAACCATCAAGTGGAACTGTTTACCTTGAAGGTGCAGACGTTACGAATGCAAAGAAAAAAGAACTAAAACTAATCAGATCAAAAATAGGTATGATTTTTCAAACATTCAATTTGGTAAATAGATCAACCGTATTAAAAAATGTTTTAACTGGAAGATTAAGCAACGTATCAACTATTAAATCAATATTAGGACTTTGGCCTAAGGATGAAAAAAAATTAGCTTTTGAAGCATTAAATCAAGTTGAAATACTTGAAAAAGCATATGTAAGAGCTTCAAATTTATCTGGTGGCCAACAACAAAGAGTTGGAATTGCTAGAGCGCTTTCACAAAAGCCAAAAGTTATGCTTGCTGATGAACCAGTCGCTTCGTTAGATCCAATTACATCAAGAGTTGTTATGAGTTATCTTAAAAAAATTAATACCGAATTTAAGGAGTATATTGAGAAATCGTGTGGTTTGCATAATGTAGAAGTGATTGCTTTTGAGAATCCAGGTACTCATTCTCTTACCGAGGCTTATAATATAATCCTTGAGAAATCAACAAATGATATTGTTGTGCTTTGCCATGATGACATTTATTTCGAAAAGTCTAATTGGGGTAATAAAGTATTAAAACATT
>RGHK01000253.1 GCA_010024215.1 Pseudomonadota bacterium
AGTAAACTATCTTAAAGCTGGGATGCAAAATAATTTAGCAAATCTTTATTCCGGTCAATGTGATTCCATTTATCGTAATAAAGTTCTTGTTATGAACTAAAATTTAGCATCTTAAAAAAAGGGCTATTTTTAGCCCTTTTTATATCTATTGTTTTATATCTAACTCTATTTCCATGAATATCTTTTATTTCAAGATCAATAAGCTTTTTATCAGCATCAACTGTAATAAGTCCATAATTCTCACCCGAAAACATCTCACCAATCATATATTTATCTTCTTCTTTAGGTCTGCCAAAAACTGATGAAATAGTTTTATTTAAGGACGACGAAGTAATTTCATAAATATTTTCATCTTTGTATATTGCGCCTTGATGCCTGTCTCCAGAAATAACTACAATAGGGCGTGACTGTGATTTTAATAAATTTTTTAGTTTTAAGTGATCTTTAGGAAAGTTTGACCACTTTTCGAACCTATGTTCTGTTGCTAGTAATTGGATCGAAGTTGCAATTATGGTTAAGTCTGTTTTAATTTTTATGACTTCCGTGAGCCAAGACCATTGTTGATTGCCTAATATTGTTGCATTTAGTTCTTCATTTTTTAGATATACTGGTTTAACGCCTTTTGTTTGTTTTAAATCAGATCTGAAATAACGAGTATCAAGAAGAATTAGATTAATTTTAAAACCATTAATATTTATTATTTTATTTGTATAAATGCCTTCTCTTGTGTGTCTTACGTCATTGCTTGGAATTTTCCAAAAGTCTAAATATAATTTTTGAGCTTCATGCTTTAGAGGGTATGATGAACCACCATCATTTTCACCAAAATCATGGTCATCCCATATCACTTCAACATTTTTTTTGAATAGCCATGAGGGAATCATTTTTGATTGAAGTTTATATGCTTCGTGCATTTTGTTTAATTTTCCTGAAGGAATATCTCCATATACGTTGTCACCAAGAAATATAAATGAATCAATATCTTCTTTAAAAACTGAATTCCAAATTGGTTGTGGATCT
>RGHK01000254.1 GCA_010024215.1 Pseudomonadota bacterium
CGAACATGACGAACTTCCAACCTCCGATGCTCCTACTCTAAAGGAACGTTTAGCGGAATTGGAACCGAAGCTTGGTCCTTATCTAATTAATGAGGGAACCTTAGAAATTCTTCCAGATGGGTATGGATTTTTGAGATCTGTGAATTATAATTATAAGTCAAGTCCCGATGATATTTATGTATCCCCTTCCCAGATTAAACGATTTAGACTTCGGCAGGGTGATAGTGTAATTGGTATTATTCGGCCTCCTAAAGTGGGTGAGAGATATTTTGCTCTGTTACAAGTAAGCAAAATTAATTTTGAAGAGCCAGAAAAATCTAGGCACAAAATCGCATTTGATAACCTAACTCCACTGTATCCAGATAAACAACTAGTTATGGAGATTGAAACTTCTAAAACTGAAAAAAAACCAGATCTTACACCAAGACTAATTGATTTAGTTAGCCCAATTGGAAAAGGTCAACGGTCAATAATAATTTCACCTCCCAAGGCAGGTAAGACAATGATTTTACAGAGTATAGCAAACTCGATCGCTAAGAATTATCCAGAGTGCTATCTGATCGTTCTATTGATCGATGAAAGACCTGAAGAAGTTACAGATATGCAAAGAACTGTAAAAGGAGAAGTTATAAGCTCAACATTTGATGAACCAGCACAACGACATGTTGCTGTTGCTGAAATGGTTATTGAAAAAGCAAAAAGATTAACAGAGCATAAAAAAGATGTGGTCATACTTTTGGATTCCATAACTAGACTTGGAAGAGCTTATAATGCGGTCATACCTAGTTCTGGTAAAGTTTTAACGGGTGGTGTAGATGCCAATGCGTTGCAAAGACCAAAAAGATTTTTTGGTGCAGCCAGAAATATCGAAGAAGGTGGATCGCTTACTATTATATCTACAGCATTAATTGATACTGGTAGCAGAATGGATGAAGTTATTTTTGAAGAATTTAAAGGAACTGGTAATAGCGAAACAGTACTGGATAGAAAAATTGCAGACAAAAGAATTTATCCAGCAAT
>RGHK01000255.1 GCA_010024215.1 Pseudomonadota bacterium
ACAGATCTAGAGAGAAGAAAGGTGATAGTAATCAAATAGAAGTTGATGATGATAATGTACAAGCATTACTTCAATCTCAATTTGGACCTTACACAAGATCATGGCCATTTGCTGGACAACAGGTTGGACCTCATGCTGACGAGAACCTTCTATATGCTAGAAAGGGTCTATATACTGGCGGACCTGATTATGATAATTTTTCTGCAGATTTTACGACTAATGAAGATATTACAGCAATATATCTCATGGGCACAATGGAATTTGATAAAGCTATTGTAATTGCTGGTATCAGAATTGAAGATACTGATTATGATACTCTTGGATATAATGATGGCGATATAAATGATGTTTTAACAGCTAGTAAAAGTTATACATTTGTATCTCCAAGCTTGAATGTTAAATATTTTCTTAATGATCAAACTATTGTTAGAGGAGCTATTTGGAGAGCATTATCAAGACCTGGATTTGGTCAGGCAAATTTGATTGCTGATATTACAGAAAGTGATGGAGATGGAACCTATAGAGGTGAAATGGGAAATCCTGATCTTGACCCATACGAAGCAACAAATTTTGATCTATCTATTGAGCATTACGGTGAAGGTTCATTTGCTTCATTTGGGTACTTCAAAAAAAATATTGAAAATGCAATTTATCCATTAGCTGTTGCAAATACCACTATTAACGGATTATTGTTCAGCGAGCTATTAACATATGTAAATACAGATGATTCTGATGTAGATGGATTTGAATTAAATATTTTCAGAGAGCTTGATATGTTGCCTGAACCTTTTGATGGTCTGTTTCTTTCAATGAATGTTACTAAAACTGATGGAAATTCTTCCTTAACTGTAGATAGCGGTAAGGTAACATTTCCATTTAGAAAATTATCAGAAGATGTTTCAAATATTTCTATAGGATATGATAAAAATAAGTTTGATATAAGACTTTCAGCAGTTTCAAGATCTCCTTATTTAGATTATCTTGCTGATGATGATATTCAGACTGTTCAAGAGGATTTAG
>RGHK01000256.1 GCA_010024215.1 Pseudomonadota bacterium
GGAAGCGGGTTATCATGTGCTCCAAAAAAAACTTTAGAGCTCACACAATATGAATCTCTGGGTCTATTAAGTGTTTTGAGTGCCTCGCCCATGACAACTTCTGACATGCCTCTCTCATACCCCTCAGCATTATCAAAAAAATTAACTCCAGAATCTAAACAAAGGCCAAACATTTTTTCAGCTAACTTAGAATCAACTTGTTTATGAAAGGTTACCCAGGAACCAAAAGACAGCTCTGAAATCTTTAAGCCAGAGTTTCCAAGTTTTCTGTATTGCATTTTATTTTCTAAAGTTTCTTGAACAACAATGTCATTCTGTCACTTTCACCAATAGCAACATATTTATCTTTATCAACCTCTTTCAGCCGCAAACTTGGTGGAAGTGTCCAGACGCCTCTCGGATGATCTTTAGTATCTTTTGAATTTGCATTAATCTCTGATTTAGCAACTAAAGTAAAACCATGTTTTTCTGCAGCTTTGATTGCATATTCTTCAGTGACATAGCCGGTTTTCTTCATATCTTCTATAGAAGTACCAGGATTAGCTCTATGCTCTACAACTCCAAAAATTCCTCCAGGTTTTAGCGCTTTGTAGCTATTAGAAAAAATTAAATCCATCTGTGGACCCAGCCAATTATGCAAATTTCTAAAAGTTATCACAGCATCCACACTTTCTGCTTCGGCCAAATTTGAACTTAAGTTAACAATATAAACGTTGTCGTACATAGATTTTTCTATAATTTTCTTCTCAAAGTTAGCTCTGCTGTTTTTAAAATAAGCTCTTTCTGAATCTCTATCAAAATGTGCGGCTATAAGGACTCCGGGATCATGCAAATAGTTAGCCAAGATTTCTGTGTACCAACCCCCGCCTGGTGAGAGTTCAACAACTTTCATGTTTGGTTTTATTTGAAAAAAATTCAGAGTCTCATATGGGTTTCGATATTTATCTCTTTCAATATTTTGTGGGCTTCTTGTATCACTGGCAATTGCTGCTTCAAGGTCGTGAGACCATGATGGCAAT
>RGHK01000257.1 GCA_010024215.1 Pseudomonadota bacterium
TACTATTGAAGGTGCAAGCTTTGTTTTTGGTTATCCACCAAGTGAAGATGTTTCAGCATATAGATCTTTACTAGAGACATTTGCTTTTGGAGTCTTACCATACATTATTGTTATGTCATGTGTATCAGCAATTTTATGGTATTGGGGAGTTCTACCATTTATAGTAAATCTAATTTCAAAAGGTTGTCAGAAACTTTTTAATATTGGAGGCCCAGTTGGTCTTGGTGCTGCTGCTAATGTATTTGTAGGACAAGTTGAAGCACCTCTTTTAATTAAACCTTATGTAAGTAAACTTTCAAATAAAGAATTATTAATTTTAATGACAGCTGGAATGGCAACTGTTGCAGGCTCTGTTATGGTTGCATTAATAAGTATTCTTGAGATTCAATTTAGCTCAGTAAATTTAATTCAACACTTTCTAACAGCATCAATATTATCAGTACCTGCAGCTATTATGTATGCAAATATCATGATTCCATCAAATGAAATAACAGACTCATCAGATGAAACTCCATCTAAGGTTTATAGCAGTACTATGGATGCTATTACAACAGGTACCTCACAAGGATCTAATATT
The DNA here is from genome assembly GCA_010024215.1 of Pseudomonadota bacterium. Lineage (GTDB taxonomy): Bacteria > Pseudomonadota > Gammaproteobacteria > Magnimaribacterales > D2472 > SCGC-AAA076-P13. The sequence continues at coordinate 578 of RGHK01000257.1, forward strand.
GCTGTTAGTGTAGGAACTATTTTGATTGCAGTAATTGCATTAGTTTATATTGTTAATGCATTTCTTGGTTTTGTTGGTGGATATTTTGGTATTAACTTATCAATTGAATTAATACTTGGATATTTATTTGCACCAATTACTTGGTTGATGGGTATTCCATGGAATGAAGCCATTATTGCAGGAGAACTTTTAGGCCTAAAAACAACGTTAAATGAATTTGTAGCATATCCAGCTTTAGCAGCATTAGAAGATGGAGTATTGTCAGATAGATCTAAGTTGATCACTTTTTATAGTCTTTGCGGATTTGCCAATTTTTCTTCAGTAGGTATTTTAATTTCCGGAATTGGTGCAATGGCACCTGAAAGAAAAGAAGATCTAATCAATGTATCCTTTAAAGCTTTAGTAGCAGCAACATTAGCATCTTGTATGACAGGATTAGTAG
>RGHK01000027.1 GCA_010024215.1 Pseudomonadota bacterium
AATAGGCATCTTAAATTGGCTAAAAATTCATATGATGCAGAAGCAATCGAGGTCTTATCAGGTTTAGATCCTGTAAAAAAAAGACCTGGAATGTATACGGATACATCCAATCCTAATCATTTAATCCAAGAAGTCTTAGATAACTCAGTTGATGAAGCACTATCTGGACATTGCAGTAATATCAAAATCTCCATTTTAAAAGATGGAAATATAAAAGTTTCTGATAACGGAAGAGGGATGCCAGTAGATATACATCCTGAGCATAAAGTCACAGGGGTTGAATTAATTTTATGTAAGCTTCATGCAGGAGCAAAGTTTTCAGGTGATGATTATAATTTTTCTGGAGGCCTGCATGGTGTAGGAGTGTCAGTTGTTAATGCTTTATCTGAATCGCTTGAAGTAAGAGTCAAAAGAGATTCAAAAGAATATGAAATATCATTTAATAATGGAGATAAAGCCTCAGAATTAAAACAAGTTGGTGAGGTTGGTCTAAGAAATACAGGAACTTCGATAACCTTTAAACCTAATCCAGTTTATTTTGAGGATATTGAAGTTCAAATTAAGTCACTAAAACACCTTCTTAAAGCAAAAGCAGTCCTATGTCCTGGATTAACAATCGAATTTAATAATGAAAAAAAATCTAACGATAAAGAAAAATGGTTTTATGAAGATGGACTGAAAAGTTATTTGGTTGAATCTTCAGAAGGATCTGATCTTGTTCTGGAAGAATCAATGGTTTGCTCAAAGTCTGGAGATACACAAGAATTAGAATTTGCAATTAATTGGTCACCAAAACCTCCAAAGAATAAGCTTGATGAGACTTATGTAAATTTAATCCCAACTGCTCAGGGTGGCTCGCATTTGAATGGTTTCAAGTCTGGATTATTAGATTCAATCAAAGAGTTTTGTGATTACAGAAATCTATTACCAAAAGGCCTTAAAATTAATGCAGATGATGTAATAAACAACGCCATTTTTATAGTTTCATCAAAATTACAGAATCCACAATTTGCAGGCCAGACTAAAGAAAGATTGGATTCAAAAGATCATATGTCATTTGTAGCAAGTACTACTAAAGATACATTTAGTATATGGCTTAATACCCATACAGAAGAGGGTGAAAAAATTGCAGAGCTTGCAATCATATCAGCTCAAACTAGAGCAAAGGTTTCCAATATTGTTGAAAGAAAAAAAACATTTAAGGGCCCTGCTTTACCTGGAAAACTATCAGATTGTAATAGCCAAGATTTAAACGAAACTGAACTATTTCTTGTTGAGGGTGATTCTGCTGGCGGTTCAGCAAAACAAGCAAGAGAAAGATCTTTTCAAGCAATAATGCCGCTTAGAGGTAAAATTTTAAATACGTGGGATTTAGAAAGTGCAGAAATAATTAAATCTCAAGAAATCAAAAATTTATCAACTGCGATAGGAGTACTTCCAGGGAATAGTGATTTAAGCTCATTGCGCTATGGAAAAATTTGTATTTTAGCTGACGCTGATTCTGATGGACTACATATAGCAACATTACTATGTGCTTTATTTTTAAGACATTACAAGCCACTGGTGCAAGAAGGGAGAATATATATTTCTATGCCACCTCTATACAGGATAGATTGTGGAAAAGATGTCTTATATGCTTTAGATGATGTTCAAAAAGAGGCAATAGTAAAAGATTTTAAAAGTAAAAAGGGTAAGCCTAAGATAAATATTCAGCGATTTAAAGGTTTGGGTGAAATGAATCCATCGCAGTTAAGAGAGACTGTTATGGACCCATCTTCCAGACAATTAGTTCAACTTTCAATTAGCTCAAGTGATAATGCTAATTCTATGATGGATCTGCTTTTATCTAAGAAAAATGCTTCAGCAAGAAAAGAATGGCTTGAGAAAAAAGGATCGCTTGCAAAAATATAAACATGAAACAACAAGAACAAAAAACTTCAATAAGTCTTAAACAATACGCTGAAGAGTCATACTTAAATTATGCTATGTATGTCATATTGGACAGAGCATTGCCCAACATTGGAGATGGGCTAAAGCCAGTTCAAAGAAGGATTTTGTATGCTATGTCTGAGCTTGGCTTAGATGCTGGCTCTAAATATAAAAAATCAGCTAGAACTGTTGGAGATGTGATTGGTAAGTTTCATCCTCATGGTGACAGCGCTGCATATGAAGCAATGGTTTTAATGGCGCAGAATTTTTCTTTTAAATATCCTTTGGTAGATGGCCAAGGTAATTGGGGCTCACAAGACGATCCAAAATCATTTGCTGCGATGAGATATACAGAGTCCAAGCTTACTAAGTTTGCTGATTTATTAATATCTGAATTGAAATCAGGAACAGTTGATTGGCAACCAAATTTTGATGGCTCTCTTTTAGAGCCAGTGATTTTTCCAGCCAAACTTCCTTCTATTTTATTAAATGGTACTTCTGGAATCGCTGTTGGAATGGCAACAGATATCCCATCTCATAATATTAACGAGGTTATAGATGCAACAATTCATGTTCTTGAAAATCCCCAGGCGGAGCTGAAAGAGATTCTTAAAATTATTAAAGGTCCTGATTTTTCTAATGAAGCGCCAATTATTGCAAGCAAAGAAGAACTCGAAGAAATTTATTCAACTGGAAGGGGTGGCTTTAAAGCTCAGGCTCACTGGTTCCAAGAAAAAAATGAAATCATTATTAACGCTCTTCCGTATCAGGCTTCAGGCTCAAAAATACTTGAACAAATAGCAGACCAGATGCTTAAAAAGAAAGTTCCAATGATAGTTGATTTAGCAGACGAGGGTGATCATGAGGAGCCTGTAAGACTAGTTATTACTCTTAAATCTAACAGAGTAAATGCAGAAGATGTGATGAATCATTTATTTGCATCGACAGATCTTCAAAAAAATTACAGGGCTAATATGAATCTTATTTCTTTAAAGGGAGGCCCTAGAGTATTTTCATTAGTCGAGTTGTTGAGAGAATGGCTTACTTTTAGAAAAAATACAGTTACAAGAAAACTCGAACATCGATTAGATCAAGTTAACGATAGGCTTCATATATTAGAGGGCTTATTAATTGTTTATTTAGATCTAGACAAAGTAATTAAAATTATTAGAGAGTCAGATGAGCCAAAGAAAGAAATTATTAAAGCTTTTAAACTTTCTGATATTCAAGCTAATGCCATTTTAGAGATTAGGTTAAGGCAGCTAGCAAAACTAGAACAAATAAAGTTGGAACAAGAAAGAGATCAGTTACTTGAAGAACAAGATGAAATTGAAAAGATTTTAAATTCCAAATCTAGATTAAAGACTCTGATAAAAAAGGAACTATTGGATATCAGAGATGAATTTGGCGATGAAAGAAAATCTCCAATTAAAGAATCATCTGAAGCTAAAGTATTTTCTGAAGAGGATACTCTTGTAACTGAGCCCATAACAGTAATTTTGTCTGAAGCAGGTTGGATAAGAAGCGCAAAGGGTCATGAGATAGACCCAGCGACTCTTTCTTATAGAGGAGATGACAAATTACAGGATTTTTGTAGAGGTAAAAGCAATCAGTTGGCAGTTTTTCTAGATTCAAATGGGAAGGCATACTCAATCCCTAGTCATTCACTGCCATCGGCAAGAGGTATGGGTGATCCAATTTCTGGAAGAGTGACTGCTGACTCTGGAGTTAAATTTATTTCATCCCTTATAGGCAATGAAGAGGAGAAATATATGATTATGAACACAGCTGGATATGGGTACATATCTGAGTTCAAGAATATGATTTCCAATAAGAAATCTGGCAGAGCCTTTATGAAGCTTCCTGATGGCGCTGAGCTTCTTAGAGCTATAAAAGTTAGGAATGATCATGTATTCATTGCTGCTATTTCAAATATAGGAAGATTATTAATATTTAAAATTGATGAACTTCCAATCTTAGGAAAAGGCAAAGGAAACAAAATAATTAATATTCCTACAGCAAAATTTGTAGCAAAAGAAGAATTTATGGCTCATGCACAACTTATATCGCTTAATAGCTCGCTGCGAATTGAGAGCGGTAAAAGATTCCTTACGTTGAAACTGAAAGATTTAGAAAATTATATTTCAACAAGAGCCAAGAGAGGAAATATGCTTCCTCAAGGATACAGAAAAGTTGATAAAATGATTGAAGAGGTTGAACTTAACTCCCCAGAGACTGAATAATAGATTTCTCAAATATCTTTAGACCTTTATCTATTAAATCATCTTCAATGATTAGGCTTGGTGAAAACCTAATTGTATTTATATTTGCTTTTAGAATCATAAGCCCATTCTCATGAGACTTTTTAATAAGGTCATCAATATTACTTATAAAATTTAGATCAAACTCTATCCCAATCCATAAACCAGCAGAGGATATTTTTTTAAAACACTTATGTTTTAAATTGATAGCATTAAGCCTTTTTAAAAAAATTTTTTCTTTTCGAACCACAGTTTTGAGAAAAGATTTTTTAGATATCGTATCTACTACTGCTGAACCAATTGAGCATGCTATTGGTCCGCCTCCAAATGTTGTTCCATGAGAACCAACATTCATTGAATCTCCAATTTTACTTGATGTAAGAATGCCTCCCAACGGAAAGCCATTAGCTATACCTTTTGCGAAACATAAAATATCTGGCTTAATAGCAAACTGCTCATAAGCAAAGAGAGTCCCAGTCCTTCCAATTCCAGACTGAACTTCATCTATAATAATTAAAGCATTATATTTTTTAGCAAGTTGTTTTATTTTTGTAATAAATTTTTTATCAGCTTTTGTTATGCCTGATTGCCACTGAACTAATTCTAAAATAACTGCTGAAGTTTTTTCAGAAAATAAAGATTCAAGACCCTCAATTTCATTATATGGATGATTTTTAATACCTCTTGGCAACGGAGCAAATCCATCTATTAGGTGCTTTGCTTTTGCAAGGGCAATTCCCATCATTGTTCTTCCATGGAAAGATGTAGAAAAAGAAATAATTTCATTTTTATCTTTCCTAAAATTCTCTGAGGTATATTTTCTTGCTGTTTTTATTGCTGCCTCAATTGATTCACCGCCTGAATTACAAAAGAAAACTTTATCAGCAAAAGTTTTTTTACTTAGCTTTTTTGCCAGTTCTACAGCTGGTTGATGTATATATAGGTTTGAAAGATGCCACATTTTTTTTGACTGTGCATTTACTATCTTTATTAACTCGTTGTTGCTATGACCCAAATTTGTAACGGCTATACCGGCAGTGAAATCAATATATCTTTTATTGTTTTCGTCCCAAACCAGAGAACCTTTTGCTTTTTTGACAACAAATTCTGCAGGAGCGTAGAAAGGCACCGTATAATTAAAATATTCATTAATAATTTTTTTCATAGACTATATTGTATCGTGATTTCTGTTCAAAAAATTAGCGAGGACAAATTTGTAATTTACATAAAGCCAAATAGTTCTTTGACAGGTTTTCATAGGGTGTTCTTTATCTCAAGCATTGCATTTATATGTTTAGGAATTGCTGTTGTTTTTTATTTTGTAGGAGCAATTTTAATTTTACCTTTTGCTGGTTTAGAAATAGCCATTTTAATTTTAGCTTTTTACTTAAACTTTAGATGGAGCAGTAAAAGAGAAAAAATTTCTATCTCTCAAGAGAAAGTAATTATTGAAAAAGGTATAAATAAAGCAGAGTATCGATGGGAAGAGTTTAGGACTTTTACTTCATTTCAAGTCTCTAAAGATATAAATAAATTATTAAAACTCAGTTTTCGCTCAAAGGGTAATGATGTGTTGGTTGGAGAGTTCCTAAATGAAGAAGATAAGATTGATTTAAAGAATGAGATTTCAAAAATTATTGAGGTTTTAAATTCTTAATTAAAATTATTTCCAACTAGGTAGACTTTTTTTAACCATACTTAGCTTAAAATCATGAATATAAGGAATGCCATTTTTATATGGTGGGTTTGACTCTCCTTGAATAAGTGGCATTAAATAATCTATAGCTTTTTGAGTTATGTCCATTTTATTCTTTGCAATAAAACTCTTTGGTAATTTTTTTTCTAAATTTGCAATTTTTGAAAGGGGTGCTGGCTCAATGCTCCATTTATATTTAGGGCCTTTACTTCTAACAATTATAGGCATGACTCCATTCATACCTTTTAAAGCAAATTTCACAGCTGAAGATCCAACTGCTTCCGCATGTTCAAGATCAGTTTTTGATGCAATATGTCTAGCACTTCTTTGAAGGTAATCTGATACAGCCCAATGATTTTTTAATTTTAATTTAGTATTTATAAGTTCAGCAATAAAGGGCGCTACCCCACCAAGTTGCGCATGCCCGAATGCATCTTTGTTGGTAGACTCAGACAAAAAATGACCTTTTTTATTTTTGACACCTTCAGAAACAACGATCACGCAATAGCCATTTTTATTTACTATCTTTTTTACAGATGACAAGAATTCTTTTTGATCAAATACAACTTCTGGCAATAAGATTATATGAGGTGCATCACTTTTACCCTTTCTAGCCAAGGCCGATGATGCAGCCATCCATCCTGCATGCCTGCCCATGACTTCTAATATAAATACTTTTGTTGATGTCTCAGACATTGATGCAACATCTAAGGATGCTTCAAGAGTTGAAGTTGCAATATATTTTGCAGCAGAGCCAAAGCCAGGACAACAATCTGTAAGTGCCAAATCGTTATCTACAGTTTTAGGTATAGCAATACATTGAATGGGGTAATCAAGTTTCTGACTTATTTGAGACACTTTAAAGGCAGTATCTGCTGAATCATTACCACCATTGTAAAAAAAATATCCAATATTGTGAGCCTTAAAGACTTCAATAAGTCTTGTATATTCCTTTAAGTTAGAATCTATATCTTTTAATTTATAGCGACATGAGCCAAAAACGCCCCCTGGCCTGTAACTTAATGATCTTAATGCAGAAATCGATTCTTTTGATGTGTCAATTAGATCTTCTCTAAGTGCTCCAAGAATACCGTTTTTTGCAGCAAAAACTTTTCCTATTTTTTTGCTTCTCTTTGCTTCCAAAATTAAAGCACCAGCTGTTGCATTAATTACTGCAGTAACTCCCCCAGATTGAGCATATAAAGCATTTTTTTTCATTTAATTCCTATCTTAATATGTCTTAAAATTTTTTGTTAACGTATTATAACTAATATGAGAATACATATCTTAGGTATATGCGGAACATTCATGGGTGGTCTTGCACAAATTCTCAAGGAGTCTGGACATGAGGTTTCTGGTGCTGATATACAATTTTATCCGCCAATGTCAGAGCACCTAGAAAATTTAGAAATTTCAATGGTTAAGGGTTACTCTTTAGAAAATCTTCCAAAAGCAGAGCTATATGTGATTGGCAATGCATTATCAAGAGGCAATGAATGTGTGGAATATATACTTGATAATAAGCTGCCTTTTAAATCTGGACCTGAAATGCTTGGAGAAATCTTAAAAACAAAAAAGGTTTATGCTGTTTCAGGAACTCATGGCAAAACAACTACATCCTATATGTTAGCTCATATATTTTTAGATCAGGGTATTGATATAGGCTATCTTGTTGGCGGCGTATCTAATGAGATAAATGGCTCAGCATCATTAGGGTCTCATAAAATTTTTGTTATAGAGGCTGATGAGTATGATTCTGCTTTTTTTGATAAAAGATCAAAATTTATTCACTATGCTCCGAATACTCTTGTGATAAATAATATTGAGTTTGATCATGCCGATATTTTTGGAAGCATTGATGATATTAAAAAACAATTTCATCACCTTATAAGGACAATACCTTCCTCCGGAAATATTGTTTATTTTTCTGATGATCAAAATATTGCAGATGTAATATATATGGGTTGTTGGAGCAACCAGATTAAGATTAATGATAATGAAATTCATCTAAACTATAACAAAAAAGAATTTTCGATTTCTAATGAGACTTTCTCTCTTGAGTCTCTTCCCTTAATTGGGGAGCACAATTTTAAAAACTATATTTGTGCAATTCTTGCAGCCAAAACAGGAGGGATAAATGTAAAAGACTCTATAGAATCATTGAGAAAATTTAGTGGTGTAAAAAGAAGATTAGAGTTTAAAGGTGAACATGACGGAATAAAAATTTATGATGACTTTGCCCATCATCCAACTGCAATAAAATATACATCTGATGCTGTAAGAAAAAATTTTCAATCTAAGAAAATTCTAGGAATTGTCGAATTAGGATCGAATACAATGTCCGCAGGATATCACGGTGATTCAATCAATGAATCAGTCAAGGCGTTTGATGATGTTGTTTGGCTGGATCAAAAGAAAGTTATTGATGATGCTAACTCTTACGATACCTTGGATAAATGTCTTAATGGTATTAAAACTATAATTAGAAACTATGATGTAGTGATATTAATGACAAACAAAGATAGTCAAAGTATTTCCCAGCCTATAATTAATTTTTTAAATGAAAAATAACTTACCAGTATTTCCTCTTGGCTTAGTTGCTTTACCTGGAACAATCCAGTCACTGCAGATATTTGAACCAAGATATATAAATATGATTAAAAATTGCATGTCTAATGATCATGGTTTTGTTATTGTTCTTCAGAAAAAAGATGAATTAAACTTTGAAATCCATAAAAAAGGTACTTATGTTGAGATTATTGATTTCAATAATTTACCAAATGGTCTCCTTGGCATTACAGTCAGGGCTGAGAATAAAGTTTCTATAAATAATTTATGTCAACTCGAGGATGGTTTAAATATTGCGGATATAAAACCGGAAATTGATCCAGAGGTAGATAATCAGGCTTTGATAGCAGAGTATCCAGAAATAATAAATATACTGTCACAAATAATAAAACATCCTAAGGTTACAGAGCTTCCAATAAAAGTAGATTTTAATTCTGCAGACTCAATCGCATATCATTTAGCTGGTTTAATACCTCTCACAACCAATCAAAGACAAAATCTTCTTGAGGCATTTGATGCAGCTCAGAGATTAGCTATCCTTTCAAAATACATAGAAAAAATATCTACTATTTAATTAACTTTTAGTATTGGTTTATTAGACTTTCTTCTCAACCAATTAATAGATTTAAGAATTGTTGGAATAGCTATTAGTTTTCTTTCAATTTCAAACTTGCCCGGATAATTACTGAGCATCAGACCGATAATAATTGTAAACAAACCTTGGCCAGGAAGAACGAGCATTAAAATTCCTCCTAGGATTAAAGAATATCCAATTATATTTTTGATTATTGCTAGCGCATACCAAAAAATGGGATTATTGCTTTTTAGTTTTGAAACTTTTTTATTAGTAAAATAATCTTCAGGAATTAGTCCGACCAACCATTTAATACTTAATATGCTAAATAAAAAAATAAATAACGAAATAGAGCCAAACCAAAATATTAAATTTTTATAAGCATTAAAGAGTTCAACCAATGAATTATATGTAAACAATTCCAAAAATTAATCCCCCCTTTTTGTTTATTATGATTTAGTATACATTTGA
>RGHK01000028.1 GCA_010024215.1 Pseudomonadota bacterium
AAAACTTCCTATATATATCCATTGTAAAGATAGTACTAATACTATTTGTCATTGATGCTAATGAGGAAACAATTGCAGCAATCAAAGCTGCAAAAGTTATATAGATAAATGCCAAAACACTTATAACTATTAATGTGTTTATATTAAAAGATTTCGAAGTTCTAAAATCTATCCCATTTAAATCAATAGCATTAGGTTGAACTTGATATCCTTGAATTAAAGATGTCATATAGCATGCAAATCCAGAGATAAAAAATACAATACCCATTCTATGGATATAAGGAAGTTCCGGGAAAGCAAAACTTATAACGATAGATAAAACTAATGAGGATATTGCAGCGACTAAAGTAGATAAAGTTGTGGCTTTATTCCAAAATAAGGCAACTAAAAATATAACCAATATTCCTGGTGTAAATAAGCCGGTGAAGTTCTGTATATATTGGAATATAGAATCAAAGCTTCCTAAAAGTGGTTTTGCAACTATTACAGCAACTAACAAAGAGAGAACAACAGTATTTCTTCCAATGCTAATTAATTTAGATTCAGAAACATGGTTTTTAGAAAACTTCCTATATATATCCATTGTAAAGATAGTACTAATACTATTTGTCATTGATGCTAATGAGGAAACAATTGCAGCAATCAAAGCTGCAAAAGTTAAAAAAGTATTGCAGCACAGATGCCTGGTAAAACAATAACTAAAGGCATTAATAATTTTAAATATGCTGCAAACATTACACCTTTTTGAGCTTCTTTAATTGATTTAGCACCAAGCGCCCTTTGGGTAATATATTGATTAAAACCCCAATAAGCAAAATGACCAATCCATACACCAGCACCAATTAATATCCATATACCAGGAAGATTTTCATACGATGGATTATCTGATGAAAGAATCATATCAAATTTTTCTGGGAGTTCTTGATAAACAATAGTTAGCCCACTTAAAACACCTGAATCATCAGAGATGGTATTAAGTGCTATATATGAAACAGCCAAGCCTCCAAATATCAAAAGAACAACCTGAACAATGTCAGTCATCGCAACTGCCTTTAGACCGCCTGAAAGAGAGTAGGCTAATGAAAGTAAAGCTAACAAAATTAGACCATGAACTAATGACAACCCTGTTAAGGTATTAATAGCAATTGAACCCAGCCAAAGCACTGTGGTTAAATTTATAAAAATATATACGGTTAACCAAAAAAAAGATAAAACTAAACTTACTCTTCTATCAAATCTTTGCTCTAAGAACTGAGGCATTGTATAAATCTTTTTTTCTAAAAACAAAGGAAGAAAAAATTTAGCCATCACGATTAAAGCTATTGCAGCTGTTAACTCCCAAACTGCAATTGCCATTCCAACAACAAATCCTTGTCCTGACATGCCTATAATTTGTTCAGCTGAAATATTTGCTGCAATTAATGATGCGCCTATAGCCCACCAAGGAAGAGATCTCCCAGCTAAAAAATAATCTTCTGCAGTTCTTTCTTTACCTCGAGCTGTTCTTGAGACATAAGTTGCAAGAGAGATAATACCAATACAATAGAGACCTACAATAATCCAATCCAAGGTGTTAAACATTATCCTCTCCTAAGGTTAACTATTACTAATTAATTCTTTTGATTTTTCTAATTTATTTCTAATCTCTTCCCATGATTTAGATTTAATTAAATCAGCAGGTATTAAAGCAGAAGCACCAACAGCTGTTACATTATCTAAAGCTAAATAACTTAAAGTATTTTCATCTGTAATTCCACCAGTTGGAATGAATTTTATATCAGAAAATACAGATTTATATGCTTTGAGTCTACTCGCCCCACCAGACAGCTCAGCTGGAAAAAATTTAAGTGTTTTAAAACCAGCTTCACTAGCTTTCATTATTTCTGATGGAGTTTGGACGCCAGGAATCATCACAATGTTTTTTGAAGCTGCATAATCTGCTAGATCTTCAGAAAAACCTGGTGTTATTAAAAAAGATGCGTTTGCTTTATTGGCTATATCGATATGAGATTTAGTTCTAATTGTTCCAATTCCTAAATTGATTTCAGGAAATTTTTTAAACTCATCAACTATTTCTAGAGTTCTTTCATCTCTTAATGTGATTTCAACTAAGGGGATAGAAACATCCATAAGAATATCGCATAAAGGTTCAACATCATCTCTAGATACCAGAGTGGTTAGAGGAAGTAATTGAGTTTTTTTAATGATATTTAATGCGTTCATGAGAAAATAGAGGCTCCAGTTTCTACAGTACCAACTTTATCTCTAAATGCTCTAAAGAGCTCTCTTCCAACCCCATTATGTAAATGATTTATTTCTGCATGAGTTCTATTCTTTAAAATATCATCATCAACCAATAATTTGAAAGTTCCTTTATTAATATCTAACTCAATCAAATCACCATCATTTATTAATCCAATAGCTCCCATGTTAATTGCTTCTGGAGTTACATGAATTACTGCAGGGACGCTTCCAGATGCACCCGACATTCTTCCATCAGTTATGATTGCTATTTCAAAGCCTTTAGACTGAAGAACATTTAGCGGTGAGGTAAGCTTATGAAGCTCTGGCATACCATTAGCTGATGGGCCTTGTCCTCTGACAACAATAATCAAGTCTTTATTTAACTTATTTGATTGGAATGCTTTTAAAACATCTTCTTGATCATCAAAAACCATTGCTGGTGCTTTTATAACTTTGTCAGGGCTTTTGAGAGCAGAGGTTTTAATTATGCCTTTTCCAATATTGCCATCTAATAACCTTAAACCCCCAGATTGTCTGAATGGGTTATTTGTATCCCTTATAATGCTCTGATCAAGAATAAATGAAGTATTTTCCCAAATAAGATCTCCATCATGTATTTCTAACTTGTTTCTATAAACATTTAAACCCTTACCAAGAAGAGTTTGAACATCTTCAAATAAATATCCACCATCCAATAAAGAGCCAATAAAAGCTGATACTCCACCTGAATTATGAAATTCATTTACATCAGCTGTTCCGTTGGGATAAATATTTGTAATGATTGGGACAAAAGATGCAATTTCATCAATATCTTCAATTGTAATTTTAAAGCCTCCAGCCTCTGCCATAGCAATTAAATGAATAGCCAGATTGGTAGATCCACCACTAGCTATAAGGGCCACAATAGCATTAACCCAACTCTTAGAATCAAGCATTTCTCCCATTTTTATACCTTTATCTTTAAGGTTTAAAATGCATTCAACAGTTTTATCTATTAGTAGCTGTCTCTCTTGAGTTTTTGGTTGATAAAATGATGAGCTTGGTAATTGCAGGCCCATAACTTCCATAATCAATTGATTGGTATTTGCAGTACCATAAAAAGTACAAGTACCTGAAGTATGATATGCAGCTTGTTCAGATGAAATTAAAGCTGATCTATCTATTTCTCCGCTTGCAAATTTTTTTCTGTTAACTGATTTTTCAGAATTTGATATACCAGTTGGCATTGGTCCAGCTGGCAGCATAGCCATTGGTAAATGTCCAAATGTAAGAGCGCCTATGACTAATCCTGGAACAATTTTATCGCATACGCCTAGACAAACGCCTGCATCAAAAACATTGTGTGAAAAAGCTACTGCGGTTGATAAAGCAATAACATCTCTACTAAATAAAGATAACTCCATACCAGGTTCTCCCTGAGTAATTCCATCACACATAGCAGGCACACCACCTGCAACTCTTGCAATAGCATTTCTTTTCTCAGAAGAAGCTTTTATAACATCTGGGTAATCTTTCAGAGGAGCATGTGCAGAGAGCATGTCATTATAAGCTGTAACTACGCCTATAACAGTACCTCCATTAGCACCTTGATTTTGCTGAGCTTTATCACATGAAGCAAATGCATGAGCAATATTACTACAACCCATATTATTTCGAGCAGATTTAGATTGATCTGAAGAAAAATTTATTTTTTTTAAATAACTAGATCTAGAATCCTTACTTCTCTCTTCTATACGATTCTTAATATCTATGAGTTTTTTATTTAAATTCATTTTTTTGATGAGCCATTTTTCCAAGATCTAAAATCTCTTTTTAAAAGTAAGTCTGCATTGGATGGACCCCATCCTCCTGATATATATTCTTCCATTGGAACATCTTCTGATTCCCAAAGATTGATTATGTTATCTATCCATTTCCAAGACGCTTCAATTTCATCACGTCTGACAAACAATGATGGATTACCTCTTATAACATCTAACAGCAATCTCTCATAACAATCTTGATGACCAAGTTCATGATAGTCATGTAAATTCAAATCTAAAGGTAATTCTTCTAAATCATATCCAGATACGCCTGGTTTCTTTGTGTTTAATTTAAGATCAATGCCCTCATCAGGATGGATTCTTAAAACAAGTTGATCAGCTTTCAAAGAAGCTTCTTTTGAAAAAATATTGTGTGGTACAGCTTTATACCTCACAACAATCTCAGATGATTTTGAATGCATGCGTTTACCAGTTCGCAAATAAAAAGGAACTCCTGTCCATCTCCAGTTATTTATTTCTAATTTAAGCGCAACAAAAGTTTCTGTATTATTTTCTGCATTAACACCTTCTTCATCAATATAAGCACAGGCTGCTTCACCTTTTGAAATACCATCAAGATATTGAGCTCTTACTGAATTTATACCAATAGTCTCTTCTGTAAAAGGAGCAAGAGATTTCAGCACTTTTAATTTTTCATCCCTTACTGATTCACTTTGAATTGATACTGGTGGCTCCATTGCAATTAAACAAAGAATTTGTAATAAGTGATTCTGAACCATATCTCTAAGAGCACCAGTTTCATCATAATAACCACCTCTGTCTTCAACTCCTAAATCTTCAGCAACAGTAATTTGAATATGATCTATAGCAGAATTAGACCAGCTTTTTTCAAAGATAGTATTTGCAAATCTTAATGCTAAGAGGTTTTGAACAGCTTCTTTACCTAAATAATGATCTATTCTATAAATCTGACTTTCATCAAAACCAGCAGATAGTGAATTATTAATATCCTGCGCAGTTTCAAGGTTGCTACCAATTGGTTTTTCTACTACAACACGACAATTATCTTCTATTAAATTATTTTCCTTTAAAGAAGTTGATATTTGTTTATATAAGTTTGGAGGTGTAGCTAAATAATAAACAACAGGCCTATCCTTTGGAATATTATTAATATTTTTCCAATCCTCACTAGAACTAATATCAAGCTTAATATAGTTTAATCTTTGTCCAAACCTAGTCCAGGCTTCCTCATTATCTTTAAAGCTAGGAAAGTATTTTTCTAAAGAGTTTTTAACCATTTGAGTATATTCTTCTTTTGAAATTTCTCTTGATCCCAAACCTATTATTTCACTTTCTTTATCAATATTCCCAAGTGTTTCTTGCCTAAACATAGCTGGTATTAGTTTTCTATTTGATAAATCTCCAGTACCGCCAAAAAGGTATAAATTGAATGTATTAAGATCCATTAAATGATTCCTTTAAAAATTGTATTTGATTAAGTTGATTTGATAATTCAGTTACAAATTTTGCTGCATATGCGCCATTAATTACCCTATGATCGTATGAGAGTGATAATGGTAAAAATTTTCTATTAACAACCTCATTATTAATTAAATGAAGATTATCAAATGGTTTAGATAAACCCAAAATTGCTACTTCAGGCGGATTAATTATTGGAGTAAAGTATTTACCACCAATGCCACTCAGTGAAGAAATAGTAAAAGTAGCGCCTTTAAGCTGATCGACCTTAAGCTTTCTTTCTTTTGCTAGCTTAGCTAATGACATAACATCGTTAGAGATATCTAAAATAGATTTTTTATCTGCATCTTTAATGTTTGGAACAATTAAGCCCTCTGGCGTATCTACCGCTATACCAATATTAAAATACTCTTTAATTACTACTGTATCTAGATCTTTATTTAATGAAGTATTCATTAAAGGGTAAAGTTTTAAAGTTTCTACTGTTGATTTAATGATGTAAGCAAGTGGTGAAACTTTTGTCTTATGTTTTTTATTAAGTTCAGAGCGCAATGCTAATAAATCTGTAATGTCAGAATCATCATGTTGAGTTACATGTGGAATATTTATCCATGAAGTATGAAGATTTTTTGCAGCAGTTTTTTGAAATTTAGATAATTTTTCAAAACTAACATCACCCCATTTTGAAAAATCAATATCCGGCTGCGAATGTTGAAAGCTAGTTTGAGAGTTAACATTATTATTTAATCTCTGTGATACAAATGCGTGAAGATCTTCTTTTAAAATTCTTCCTTTAGGTCCAGAACCTTTGACCTCCAATAAATTTATTCCAAATTCCCTTGCAAGCTTCCTGGTTGCAGGTCCAGAGTGAACAGATGAATTTTTATAATTTATTGGTTGAGAGCTTTGAGTGACTGTTTTGATTGGTTCTGGGTTAATTGAGGCGGTTTCTGTATTTTTATCAATAACGGTTTCTGTTTTTTTTATTTTTTTATCTGCTTCTTTTATCGTCTCGATTTCTACAAAAGGCATGCCCTGTTTGACCATGTCACCAACATTGATAAGAATTTTTTTAATTGTCCCATTAACTGAAGCTGGGATTTCCATTGCTGCTTTATCAGTTTCAAGAATCATAATTGAATCCTCTGACTCAACTGTTTGGCCAACCTCTACACAAACTTCAATAACTTCTACCTCATCAACATCGCCAAGGTCAGGAATATTAAGTTGCTTAATAGTTGACATTAAACTTCCCAAGGATTTGGTTTTAAAGGGTCTACCTCTAAATCGTCATATATTTGCTTAAGTTTTGATTTATCAAGAACATTATTTTTAAATAGTGTATAAGCAGCTGCTCTTGCAATGCTATTTGCATCGATTTCAAAAAACTCTCTTAAACTTGCTCTTGAGTCACTTCTTCCAAATCCATCTGTGCCAAGAACTGTATAATCAGCTTTTATGTAAGGTCTAATTTGTTCTGCATATGCTCTCATGTAGTCTGTTGATGCAATAACTGGTATTGAGCTATCCTCAAAACACTCTTCAACATAGGTTTTTAATTCTTTTTTATTTGGATTAAGTTGATTTCTTCTTTCTACTTCCATCCCATCTTTTCTAAGTAAATTAAAGCTTGTAACACTCCATACTTCAGATTCAATTCCATAGTTAGTTAATATATCTTTAGCTTTTATAGATTCATTTAAAATAGAGCCCGAGCCAATAAGTCTTATAACTGGTTTTTTTGCAGGAAGTAGCTTATACATACCTTTAATAATCCCATCCTCAGCTCCTTTTGGCATAGGCGGATGTTCATAATTTTCATTCATTGTTGTGATGTAATAAAAAAAGTTTTTCTGCTCTACATACATTTTTTGAATACCATCTTTAATTATTACAGCTATCTCATATGAAAATGTTGGATCATAAGATAAACAATTGGGGATGGTTGATGAGAGAATATGACTATGTCCATCTTGATGCTGAAGACCTTCACCATTAAGAGTTGTTCTTCCAGAAGTAGCACCTATTAGAAATCCTTTTGCTTGAGAGTCACCAGCAGCCCATGCTAGGTCATGAATTCTTTGAAAACCAAACATTGAATAGAACAAATAAAACGGAATCATTGGGAAATCATAATTTGAATATGCTGTTGCTAATGCAGTCCAAGCCGAAAATGCTCCAGCTTCAGTAATACCTTCTTCAAGCATCACTCCTTCTTTGGATTCTTTGTACCACATCACTTTATCAGCATCTTCTGGTTCATAATTTTGACCTGCAGATGAATAAATACCTACTTGTCTAAACAAAGCCTCCATTCCAAAAGTCCTTGCCTCATCTGGAACGATAGGAACTATTCTTTTTCCAATTTCTTTGTCTTTTAATAAATCAGTAATAACCCTTACTGCAGCCATAGTGGTAGAAATTTTTCTCTCTTCTGATCCAGAGTAAAGTTTAGTAAAAGTTTTTTCATCCGGTGCTGTTAAAACTTCAGATTCTTTTCTTCTTCTTGGTATTGGTCCGCCTAAATTTGCTCTTGTTTTTCTTAAATATTGCATTTCTGGTGAATCTTCAGGCGGTCTAACATATGGAATTTTTTCAATATCCTCATCGGTAACAGGAATATTAAATTTATCTCTGAACGCCTTGATATTATCCAATGACAATTTTTTAACCTGATGAGTAGTATTATCAGCCTCTCTTGAACCAATGCCATATCCTTTGGTTGTTAAAGCTAATATTACAGTTGGAGCCCCAGAAGAATTGACTGCTTTATGATAAGCAGCATAAACTTTATATGGATCATGACCTCCTCTATTTAATCTATAAATGAAGTTTTCCTTCTTTATCTTTAGCAATAATAGGATCCCATTTTCTTCCCCATACCACTTTAATTACATTCCAGCCAGCTCCTCTAAATGAACCTTCAAGCTCTTGAATAATTTTCCCATTTCCCCTAACTGGACCATCTAATCTTTGAAGATTACAGTTAATTACAAAAATAAGATTTTCTAGACTTTCTCTTCCTGCAAGAGCAATTGCACCTTTTGATTCTGGTTCATCCATTTCACCATCACCACAAAAAACCCAAACTTTCCTATCATTTCTAGGAACAAGATCTCTGGCAGACATATACCTCATTATATGGGCTTGGTATATTCCCATTATTGGACCAAGACCCATTGAAACAGTAGGAAATTGCCAATAATCCGGCATTAACCATGGATGAGGATAAGATGATAATCCTGGTTTCTTTACCTCTCTTCTGAAATTGTCTAAATCTTCTTCATTTAAGTAACCTTCTAAAAAAGATCTAGCATAAATACCAGGAGATGAATGCCCTTGATAGTATATTAAATCTTCAAGTTGGCCTTCAGAGCCTCTAAAGAAATAATTAAAACCAACATCATATAATGTTGCAGCAGAAGAAAATGTTGAAATATGGCCTCCCAAATCGTCTTCATTTTTATTTGCTCTTAAAACTAAAGCTAAAGCATTCCATCTGATAAGTGATCTTATTCTCCTCTCCATAAACAAATCGCCAGGCATTTGCGCTTCATCTTTTACAGGAATAGAGTTTCTAAAGGGTGTTGTTAGATTATATGTAGGTATAGCCCCTTCTTCATTTAATCTTTTGGCTAACTTTGTCATTAAAAAAGATGCTCTTTCGACACCTTCCTCTTCAATAACGCTATTTATTGCATCTAGCCATTCACTCGTTTCAATTGGATCTTTATCTTCTGGATTCATATATCTACTTTAAAATGTAAATACAATTTTACTTTAGA
>RGHK01000029.1 GCA_010024215.1 Pseudomonadota bacterium
AATAGCATAGCTTGTTATAAAGTCTTTTCTAGATGATCCAGAATTAATAATTCGCCAAATATTTGATGGTGAATTTGATCCACTAACCCTATAAACCAAATTATTAAATGCCGAGTTTATTGAGGACTCAATTTTGTTAGAGCTTTCAATTGGTTCATATATTGTAAAAAGTTCTTCAAATTCCTTTCCAAAGGAGTAATTAGAAAAGATAATAAGAATTACTAATAAATGTTTGATAAAATTATTACGCATTTGACTCACATTGAGTATTCTAAATGACAAAAGAAATTATAGAAAATGATCCATACAAATCAGCAGGTGTAGATATCGATGCTGGTAACGATTTGGTAGATAGAATCAAAAGAGATGTAGCCTCCTCTCATAATGAAAATGTTGTTGGCAATATAGGTGGTTTTGCTGGCATGTTTAAACTTTCAAAAGATTTTGATGAGCCTATACTTGTGGCTTGCACAGATGGCGTTGGTACAAAAGTAGCTTTGGCACAAGAATCTAATGAAGTTGATGGTATTGGGCAAGATTTGGTTGCGATGTGTGTAAATGATCTTATTGTTTGTGGAGCAAAACCTCTTTTTTTCTTAGATTATTTTGCTTCGTCAAAACTTGAAGTTGACGAAGCATCAAGAATTATTAAAAGTATTGCAAATGGATGCAAAGATTCTGGATGCGCCCTTCTAGGTGGTGAAACTGCTGAAATGCCTGGTCACTATGTTGGAAAAAACTTTGACTTAGCTGGCTTCTCTGTTGGATGTGTTGAAAAAAATAAGATTATTGATGGTAGAGATATAAAAGAAAATAATATTTTAATTGGTATTGAATCAAGCGGACCTCACTCTAATGGATTTTCTCTCATTAGAAAAATAATAAATGACTCATCTGCAAATGAAGATGAATTAAAAAGAATAACTCAACTAGCATTAAAACCAACCCATTTGTATCCTAATTTAATAATGCGACTTATTGAAAAATTTAAAATAAATGGAATGGCTCATATTACTGGTGGAGGTTTAACTGAAAATATTCCTCGTTCAATTCCAAAGAACTTAGCTGTAGAAATATTTTTAGATTCATGGAAATTACCTGAAATTTTTGAATGGCTTAAGAAAAATGGAAATATTACTGATGAAGATATGTTAAGAATCTTTAATTGCGGTATTGGCATGGTGCTTCTTGTTGATGACGACATTGCAGAAAATATTAAAACTGAGATTAAAGATAATGGTTTTGAGTCTTTTAATATTGGTAGAGTTGTTAAAAAAGATTGCGATTCAGTAATTTATAAATAACTAAATGAAAAAAATTATTGTCTTAATTTCTGGAAGCGGTTCCAATCTTCAGGCGATCATAGATGACTGTAATGCAAAACGCATTGATGCAGAAATTGCTTGTGTTATTTCAAATAATCCGAATGCCTTTGGCCTAGAAAGAGCAAAATTAGCAGGCATTAAAACTATAGTTATTAATCACAAAGAATTTGTCTCAAGAGAGTTATTTGATAATGAGCTTTATATATTATTAAAAAAACATAATCCTGATTTAATTGTTTTAGCTGGTTTTATGAGAATTCTAACAAAAAAAATTACTGAAAATTTTTATGGAAAACTTATAAATATTCACCCATCTTTGTTACCAAAATATCCAGGGCTAAATACTCATGAAAAAGCCATTAAAAATAATGATAAAGTTCATGGGGTTTCTATACATTATGTCTCAAGCGAACTTGACGGCGGCCCACTGATAGCACAAGGTGAAATTACAACTGGAAAAGAAGATGTTGATACTCTAATTGAACGAATTCACAAACTTGAACATAAAATTTATCCTGAAATAATTAAATACATTTGTAATGGTCAAATTTATTTAGATTCAAATAAAGTCATATTTGAAAAAATAGATTTAGAAGGATCATATATATCTAAGAAATATGAAATTTAAGATATTTTTTGTAACAATTTTTACTTTAAGTCTGAGCTCTAGTGTAATTCCTGACTATAAGGCTAAGTATTCATTTGAGCGTGATGATTTTTCAGTGACAGGAATAAGAGAACTAAAAGCTACAGATGAAGGTAGTTATACTCTGAAATTCAACGCAAAAACAATGTTGGTGGTTTCTCTGGATTTTGAATCAAATTTTGAGATAGAAAACTCTAAACTTATTTCTAAAAACTACAGAGTTAAAATTAGACCAAAATCAGTAGATAGAGATCAATCCAAATTAGACTTAATTTGATTAATAAAATGAGTGAGTTTTATATTAATTTGATAGAAATAAAAACTGGCGAAATTAAGAAAAATTTTTATACATTAGATGGAGAGGATACCTGCAGATTAAATGGAAAAAATTATAATTGTGTTCTTCTAAAAAGATACAGAGAATCTGATGATAAAACTACAACATATTATCTAATTCCAGAGCTTGATTATTTGTTTTATAGGGTTGTTGACGAGAGTCCTGAGGGGTATCAAAAATTAGAAATAAAAGAATTATTAAGTTTTGGGTAATGTAACTCCTGTTTGACCTTGGTATTTACCGCCTCTATCTTTATAACTTATCTCACACTCTTCATCAGACTCAAAAAATAACATTTGAGCTACTCCCTCTCCAGCATATATTTTAGCTGGTAAATTTGTTGTATTTGAGAACTCTAGAGTTACATGCCCCTCCCATTCAGGTTCCAACGGAGTTACATTTACTATAATTCCGCATCTAGCATAAGTAGATTTTCCTAAACAGACGGTCAACACATTTCTAGGTATTTTAAAATATTCAACAGTTCTAGCTAAAGCAAAAGAATTTGGAGGTATGACACAAATATCCGATTCAATATCAACAAAGCTTTTTTCATCAAACGACTTTGGATCTACCACTGCTGAATGGATGTTAGTAAAAACCTTAAACTCATTCGAACATCTAACATCATAGCCGTAGCTAGATACTCCATAAGATATAAGCTTGTTTCCATTTTCATCTAATCTCACTTGATTTTCAGAGAATGGCTCAATCATTTGATGATCTTTTGACATTCTTGATATCCATTTATCTGATTTAATCGACATTTATTTCAGTCCTCCCTTGAATTGCTCTTGCTATTGTATTCCCATCGACATACTCCAACTCACCACCTATTGGAATACCGTATGATATTCTGGATACTTTAATACCCTTTATGTGATCCGTGATATATATCGCAGTAGCATCACCTTCTACTGTTGAGCTAGTAGCCAATATAACCTCTTCAATGTTTTCAATTTTTATTAATTTTAATAAATCATTTATACCTAAGTCTTCAGGACTTATACCATCTATAGGTGAAAGCCTACCAAGCAAGACAAAATACTGGCCTCTAAAACCACCAGTTGATTCTATAGCCAAAACATCAGAGGGACTTTCAACAACACATAAGCTTTTTTTATCTCTTGAAGTATCAGAACAGACTCTACATAAATTATTTGATGTAAGCATTCTGCATCGAGAGCATCTATTTATAGCATTTACAGCCTCATCTAATGTTTTAGCTAAAATACTTGCTCCATCTTTATTTTTATCAAGCAAATATAAAGCCATTCTCTGAGCAGATTTCTTTCCAACTCCAGGAAGAATTGTTAAAGCATTTATTAAATCATTCAGTAGATCTTGGTTCATATTAATTTTTAGGCTTAATAGATCCTTCTTTAATATTACCATTAAATTTGTCTAGAAACTTTTGAATTGAAGGGTCTGATAAGATATCTTTTTCAGCCTCAATTTTTTTATCTGATTCGATTTCATTTTGAAAATCTATTGGTGATTTTTCAGCTTTACCTATCTCAACTTCAATCGACAAATCCTTGCCAATTTTTTCACTTAAAACTTTTTCAAATTCTTTAAATACATTTTCTGGAATTTTATTTGTCTTATCAGAAGTAACTAACTTTAAGATGGAATCAGAAAGCGATCCAAAGGATAAATATCCAAAATAATTTCTTGCAAAAGGACTAAGTTTTAGAGAATTAAATAATATTATCCAATCTTGATTAGATGAAATAACTTCACTTATCTTGCTTTCTTCTTTTTCTTTAGAAGCCTGAAGTTTTTCTGTGCTATTAGGGGTGATTAATTTGGGTTTATTTTCTTTGGGATTAGGACTATTTAAATTTTTTTTTTCTGTGTTTTTTGAAGTCTCATTGTCATTAATTTTATGAATAGGGTTAAAGGCCAACATTCTTAGTATGCAAATTTCAACAGCCTCTTTGGGATTGGGGTGAGCATTAAATTTAGAATATGAATTGACTGCTATTTCATATAATAGCTGACAAAATTCATTATCTATATTGCTTGATAGTTTTTTAATATCCTCGTTATTAGAATTACCTAGAACTTTCTCAAGCGACGTCTGATGCAAAATAGATATTATTGTTTTTAGAATCATTTCATATTCAGGCGACAATTCCTCGACTTTTGCAAAAATTTCAAAGGCCTTAACTCCGTTGCCACTTATTATTGAATCAAGCATTGAAAACAGATTTGAGTTATCAATCGTTCCAAGCAAATCCATCACATCTTTTGAGACAAGTTTCCCATTACCATGAGCTATTGCCTGATCCATTAAAGTAAGCGCATCTCTAACTGAACCTTCAGCAGCAGCAGATATTAAATCAACACTATCATCATCAAATGAAATATTTTCTGAGTTAAGAATCTTCTTTAAATGATTTGATAGCAATGACTCTGTTACTGTTTTTAAATTTAATTGTAGGCATCTTGATTGAACAGTCTTTGGTAGCTTCTCAGGATTAGTAGTTGCAAGTATGAATACTACATGCTTAGGTGGTTCCTCTAAATTTTTAAGTAATGCATTAAAACTTTCTGTTGTAAGCATATGAGCTTCGTCTAATAAATAAACCTTATATCTACCATTTGATGGGGATTGGGGCACGGTTTGAAGAAGTTCTTTCATCGCATCTATACCTCTTTGAGAGGCTGCATCTTGTTCGTAAAAATCTAGAGACCTGCCTAGCTTAATTTCTTCACAATTAGAGCATTTATCGCAAGGAGAATTGACAGGATTTTCTGATGATAAACAATTCAAACATTTTGCAAGAATTCTTCCCAAAGTTGTTTTCCCAACACCCCTTGTGCCGCTAAAAATAAAAGCTTGATGCATTCTATCTTGCAAAATACTGTTAGATAAAGCTTTGATAATATGATCTTGACCAACAACTTCTTCGAAATTTGTTGGTCTATATTTTCTTGCTAAAACCTCATAGGACATAGCGTCAAATCATAACATGACCTAACTAAAAACTGAGTCAATTTCTTCAAAAGTAAAGCCTCTATTTTGTAAAAAAATTTTTTGCTTATTCATCTCTTTAAAATTATCAGCTATACCGTTTTTATATTTCTTATTGAAAGCGTTTAAAGCTGCAATTCGCCAACCCCCTTCCTCATTTAGTGCTTGTGATGAAATATCATCTGAAACACCTTTAGCTAGTAATTCGTATGCAATCTTTTTAGGGCCAAAACCTTTTCTTTTGCGAGCAATAATATACATTTCAGCGAATCTATGATCATTAACTAATCCCTTTTCAATTAAGCTAGTAATAACCAATTCTGATACTTTATGATCATTAAATTTCTTATATAACTTTTCTCTGATTTCTTTTTCAGAATGCTCTCTTCTAGATATGATATCTAAAGCTTTATTATAAAT
Organism: Pseudomonadota bacterium; assembly: GCA_010024215.1. Taxonomy (GTDB): domain Bacteria; phylum Pseudomonadota; class Gammaproteobacteria; order Magnimaribacterales; family D2472; genus SCGC-AAA076-P13. Next base: position 5,709 of record RGHK01000029.1, read on the forward strand.
TAGTGAGAAAATCTCATCAGTCATTTAATTAAAAGGTAAAACTCTGGATTTTCCATTTCTTTTTATAATTCTTACTCTTTGATTTACAGAATAATTGATTGAGCTTGCTTCTTGAATAATAGAAATCAATCTTCCAGCATCAGTTTCAATTAATAATTCAACTCCGTCTTTTTTTGTGAGATTAGAGCCAATTTCAGAACCCACTGCTGAACCAACAAGACCTCCTACTAGTGACGCTATGTCTGATTCTGTTTCAGAGTCAGTGACATTCTTTCCTGCAACTCCACCAATTATAGCTCCAGCAACCGCTCCTGCCTCTCTATCACCCTCAATGGTAACAGCAGTGATATCTTTAACTGTACCTAGCACTACATATTGTTGTTTTTGTGCATCAGACCTACTAACGACATCTGGTGTTAACTTATAGTTAACACAACCTGTTACAGTTAAAAGCATTATTGAGATCAAAATATTTTTATTCATTTTTAATATCTTCCTTGGGTTTATAATATGTTAATAAATCATCAGTAATTACATAAAAAATTTTGTTTTTATTGTAACCAGATAAAAGCTTCACTTTATATACTTTTTCATTATATGCAGAATCGATTAATTGAATGCTATCTCCCTTATTTAATCTTTCAATATCTCTTGAATCAACTATTGAAAAAATATCCCAGTCGTTAAAGTCTCTTGCATTTTGAGTATGATATGCATCATTAGGCATATGATATAAAACCTTGCTATCAGATGAGAGTCTATTACTTCGAGCCTCCAAAACCCATATATCACCTTCTTTCAACGTATCAGCGCTCTCTCCTGTGAGTTGTAATGAATTAACCAATATAAATAAAGATATAATTATTTTCATATTGCGCCTCCTTTTTTAATCACTTATTTAGACAATATACACTTAATAAAGTTCTATGCAATTTATATAAAAAATAACCAATAGTCCTTGAAATTCAAAAAAATACCCATAATAAATAGTAGAAGGAGATGCCAATTGGGTCTCCATATATTAACCAGCATGCCTTCGGGATGCATTTATTTTAGTCGCTAAAAGGAGGACTATTATGATACTTAATTTTACTGATCCGTTTTTCACTACTCGTGTTTTAGGATTTGAACCATTGTTTGATAGATTACAAAGACTTTCAGAAGCCTCTGATAGATCTTCAAGTTATCCACCATACAATATTAGAAAAGATGGCAATCATTTTGCCATAGAAATTGCTGTTGCCGGCCTTACTAAGAATGACATCAACATTGAACTTGCTGATGGAATATTAACAGTAAGCTATGATGGGCCAAATACAGAAGTTGTAAATGATAAAAATGAGGTTGTTTATCAAGGCATTGCTCAAAGAGCATTCAAACAACAATTTACTCTTTCAAGTGATGTAGTTGTTCAAGGTGCCGATCTAATTAATGGATTATTAACCATTAATCTAGAAAAGATTATTCCTGATGAAAAGAAACCTAGAACTATTGAAATTAAAACACCAAAAAGAATTTCAAATTAGTTTTCTATAAATAACTTAGGGGTGCGCTATGCACCCCTTTATTTTATGTATTAAGGTAATATGAGCTTATGAAATTTAATAAATTTTTATTATCTTTGCTATTTGTTACGTCTTTTGGATATGGAAATCCTGTGGAGACCGGTCATGCAGAAGTCTCGTTAATAAAAATTGAAAGTTCTCAAATTAAAAAAAATGAGTTTTTTATTGGCATCAAGATGGATATGCAAAAAAACTGGCATACCTATTGGAAAAACTCAGGAGATGCAGGTGGGCCCATAGAGGTTGAATGGGAACTTCCCGAAGATGTTTATATAAGTGATATTTAAAAGTCCCATCAATAATATTTCCTGTTTTAAGTACTCAGTCAAAAAACTTTATTGAAATAAGATTTTCATACAATGAAAAAATTGACGACATTTATTTTTTTCCTGCTCAAGAAAACTCATTTCTACATGCGGGCAAACAAATACTCATAAAAGAAGAAAATAATTGGCTTTTAAAAGTTCCATTAGAAAATGCAGAAATAAATATTAAAAATTTAGAAGGTGTTTTAACAATAAATAAAGAAAATTACCTTATTGATTCAACAGTCTCATCAAACAAGAATATTGAAACAAGTATTTCAATAATTCAGGCAGTTATATTTGCATTTTTAGGAGGGTTAATTCTGAATTTAATGCCATGTGTTTTTCCAATCATCTCTTTAAAAATATTAAGCTTCGTGTCTTTGGCCGGAGGCCTAAAGAGTGAAATTAGAAAACACTCAATAATATTTAGCGCTGGCGCTGTATTATCCTTCTTACTTATTGCGCTAACCCTGATTATACTTAAGCAAGCAGGCGCTTTTGTTGGCTGGGGTTTTCAACTTCAATCACCGGTAATAGTAGGTTCATTATCGATTTTAATGTTTTTAATAGGATTAATTCTTCTTATGAATATTGATATTGGGACTTCCTTAACCAGATTAGGATCATCAGGATCAAAGGATGAGACTTATACCGGATCTTTTATGACTGGTGTTTTAGCCGTTGTTGTTGCATCCCCATGCACAGCTCCATTTATGGGTGCCGCAATTGGATATGCTTTAATACAACCCTCTTTTGTAACATTTCCAGTCTTCTTATTTTTGGGCATAGGTTTTGTTGCTCCATATCTATTGTTATCGTTCAAGCCTGAACTGATTAATTCACTACCAAAGTCTGGCCAATGGATGAATAGTTTAAAAGAGTTTTTTGCATTTCCCATGTTTGCAACTGCTCTATGGTTGCTATGGGTATATAGCATACAAACTTCTATTGATTCAGTAATTGAGTTATTAATTTCAATCTTAATAATTAGCTTATTGGTATGGCTTTCTAAACTAACAAGGAAAAAAATATTTAACAGAGTCTTAGTACTATTAATCGCTGTTGTAATAGGATTGCAAATAAATAAATTTTTTGAACCCGTACTTAGTAATTCATTAATTAGCAGTCACTCAAGTAAATATGCTTGGAATGAAAATATTGAAGATGAGCTACAGCAAGATAATCAAGCATACCTAATTAATTTTACAGCTGCCTGGTGTATAACATGTCAAGCAAACGATAAGATTGCTTTATCAAGACCAAGAGTAAAAGAGTTTATGGCTCAAAATAATATTGAATATATTGTTGCTGATTGGACAAATAAAGATACTTCTATTCTAAAAATTCTTAATAAATATGATAGGAGCGGAGTTCCTCTTTATGTATATTGG
>RGHK01000030.1 GCA_010024215.1 Pseudomonadota bacterium
TTGAAGATAATTCTTCTCTTTTGCTCTTGGAAAGTTTTTTTGAATCTCTTAAACCAGGTATATCATTTTTAAGAATCACGGCTGCAGCTATTACAGGTCCAGCCAAACAACCCCTGCCAACTTCATCTACTCCTGCGACTAATTTCAAAGTTGAAGAATTGCTTTTGTGCACTCTTCTTCAGATGCACCAATCAATAAATTTCTTAGCTCTTTTGAAATAAGTTCTATATTAATATTTGTATTTATTGATTTAGAAGCATCTAGTATTGATTGTGCAGTACACTTTTTCTGGATTAATTCAGGAAAATGCCTTGATCCAAGAAGTAGATTGGGTAGGCCTACATCATCGGTTTTTAACATTCTTGAAATTATAAAATAATTAAGTGGATTTGTTTTATAGCAGATAATAGGACTGGTTCCTAGAACTGCTGATTCAAGGGTTGCTGTTCCAGATGTCACAACTGAAAACTCAGCTATTGATAAAAATTCTCTTGCGCAATTTAGATGAATATGAATAGGTAAGTCTTTTGGGGTAACAGATTTAATAAATTCCAAGGATTTTTGATCAGAAGCTGGTATTAAATATTGGTAATTTATATTATTTTTAGAATGCAGCTTTATAAACTCCACGAAAGTTGGCAGAAGGTTTTGTAATTCTGATTTTCTACTGCCTGGCAGAACAGCAATATATTTTCTATCAGGGTTTAAATCAAACCTTTTAAAAACATTCTCAGATTTATGAGGAAAAAGATTTTTAAAAGGATGTCCCATATGAATGCTGGGTAGATTATTTCTTTTATAATAATTATCTTCGAAATTGAATAAACACATTGTTAGATCAATATATTTTTTAATTGCCTTTACTCTATTTTCTCTCCAAACCCAGACCGATGGACTCACTACTTGAATATTTTTGCTTACATTTTTAATTTTTAGTGCTTTGTGAATACTAATATTAAAATCAGGTGAATCAATACCAATAAAGTAATCGATATTATTACTACAAAACAATTTAATTAACTTTTTTCGGTAACCTAGAAGTTCATTGATTTTTACTAAAGGCTCTATAAGGCCCATAACATGCAGTTTTTCGAAATTAAATATAGAATTTAGACCCTCATTTTCTAGCTTGGGGCCACCGACACCATAAAGCTCAACATCATTAAATTTCTTTAACTCTGATATGATTTTCGCGCCAAGCCTATCTCCGGATTTTTCTCCAGCTACAATTCCAATTTTTATAACTGGCTTAGAATTCACTTATCTTAAGATACCACGAGTTGATACTTTTATTGATTGAATATAAATGTCTAAAAATTTATCTTTGGTTTCAGAATATATTTTATCTAGCTGTTTTATTGCATCTTCAAATTTATATCCTTTTTTATAGGTAATTTTGAAAGCCTTTTTAATCAAGCTGATTGATTCTGATGGGATTTCATTCCTAGCCATACCTACCGAATTAAGTCCCACGACTCTTGCTGGGTTTGAGGCAACTTTTACAAAAGCTGGAACATCCATTGTTATAGAGGTATTCATTCCTGAAAAAGAATAATCACCAAGGTTACAAAATTGATGAACGGCTGAATAACCTCCTAGAATAACGTTATTACCAACATTTACATGGCCTGCTATTCCAGCATTATTAGCAAATATATTATTGTTTCCAACAATACAGTCATGTGCAACGTGTGTATATGCCATCAATAAATTGTCACTGCCTATTTGGGTTACACCTTTATCTTGAACTGTACCTCTATGAACAGTTACACCTTCTCTAAAAATATTATTATCTCCAATAAGTAAGGTTGTCTTCTCTCCTTTATATTTTTTATCAGGTGTATCTTCACCAATAGATGAAAATTGATAAATAATATTATTTTTACCAATCTTTGAAGGGCCTTTGATTACAGCATGGCTTTTTATAACTGTACCTTCGTCAATCTCAACATCATCGCCAATAATGCAATAAGGGCCGATTTGAACACTTTGATGTATCTTTGCAGAATTACTTATTATTGAAGATGGATCTATAGACATTAAGCTTTCCTATCAGCGCATAAAATTGTTGCAGAACACACTAATTTATTATCAACTTCCGCTCTAGTTTCAAACTTCCATATGCCCTTTTTTTCACTTACAACATCACTAAATAAATGGATTTTATCATTCGGCCCAACTCGAGATCTAAATCTAGCTTTATCAATTCCTGCAAAAACATATATTGAACCTTCTTCAGGAGTCTTATCCATTGTTTTAAAACCAAGAATGCCTGATGCCTGAGCTAAAGCTTCAATTATTAAAACTCCTGGCATGACAGGATTATTAGGAAAATGTCCTCTATAGAAATCTTTATCAGTGGAATTTTCCATAATACAATGGATGTTCTTACCAAGCTCTATATCAACTATTTCTTTTATAAAAAGAAATGGCTCTCTGTGTGGTAGAAAATTTTTAATCTCATCATATTCTTTTAACATTTTTTAACCTTTTATTTTATGTGCCTCTTTTTTTTATAAAAACTGAGGATTTAGCCCAGTCCTTATGATCTTGAGCCGGCATTATACCAACATAATTGCCAGGTTTTTTAATGTCTTTTGTTATTAAAGTATGTGCGCCTACTGCAACATTATCACAAACTGATAAATGCCCTAGAACGCCTGAAAGCCCACCCATTTGAAAATTCTTACCAATTACAGTTGATCCAGCAATAGCACATGATGCTGCGATTGCTGAATTTTCTCCTAGAATGACATTGTGAGCAATATGAACCTGATTATCTAATTTAACACCATCATGAATTTCGGTATCAGATAATGCACCCCTATCAATGGTACATGCAGCACCTATTTCAACATTACTCCCAATAATAAGCTTACCAAGCTGTTCAATTTTTACATAGCCATTATCTGATGGAGCGTATCCAAACCCATCAGAACCAAGAATGGAGCCATTATGAATGATTGAATTTTTTCCAATCATAACATCTTGGACAATTGAACAATTTGCTTTAATTACAACCTGATCTTCAATCACGCAATTTGGGCCTATAACAACATTTGCACCAATAGATACATTATTACCAATAGAAGATGTATTTGATATTACTGCAGAAGGATGGATATTTTTATTTTCAATCTCAAAATTGTCTTGTTTAAAAAATGAACTTATTTTTGCATATGCTAAGTATGGATCATCTGATAAGAGATAGTTCCTATCGTCCTGAATTTTAAAAGATTTATGAACAATAACAGCGCATGCTGATGATCGATTTAGATGTTTTGTGTATTTTGTGTTAGCTAAGAATGATAAACACCTAGATGTTGCATTTTCAAGACTACTCAAGTTATCGACAACAGCATCGCTGTTGCCAATAACTTTAGAATCAATAAATTCAGCTATTTCAGATAATTTATATTCTTTTTTGGACACTACTCAGACTGAGTACTAGCCTCAGAAGCTGCTACATCTAACATAGATGTGACATCATCAGTTAAATCAAGTGCAGGATCACTGAAAAGAATAGTTTCGTTTTTTTGAAGAAGCACTTTTATTTGTTTAGCTTGGATTAATTCACCAATAATCTTTTGCATCGCAGGCCCGCTTGCAGCAAATACTTTTTGCGCAGTTTCTTCTTGTGCTTGCTGAAGTTTTCCAGCTAAAAATTCTAAATCTTTACCCTTGTCCTGAATATCTTTTTGCATCTCTGCAATCTGAGTTTGGGATAATGTTTCGAGTTCTTTCTGAAGTTTCTCAGCAATAGCCTGTCTCTCTGCTTGAAGAGACTGAGCCTTTTCTAAATTTGCAGCATAATCAGCATCTTCTTCTAACGCTTTAAATGCATCTGCAGCAGCTTGTGTAGATAGAACTGCAGTTCTCATATCAATAACAGCCATTCCATCAACTGCTAAAACAGGAAAAGATAATAACATTACTGCTAATATGTTAATTTTAAATAAATTTTTCATAGTTACCCCTTAATGGTGTGTGTTATTTTATATCAATTAGAATACATTGCCTACAGTGAATTGGAATTCCTTTGTTTCTTCATACCTGCCCGCATTTGTGGGTTTTGAAATCGCAAAACTCATAGGACCAAATCCAGTAATCCATGTTACGCCAACGCCATAAGAATATCTTAAATCTTCGATGGATGGTTTATAACAATTAAATTGATATTCCTTACAATTATCAGAAAAGACATTACCGAAATCAAAAAAGAATGCAGATCTCATTGACCTTTGATCTTCAATAAATGGAAGTCTAAAAATTAGCTGCAAACTTCCTTCAACTTTTATGTTTCCGCCAATCGATACTCTTTTATTATATTCTGAATTTGCATAGGGATTATAAGCAGGCGTATCCAAGATACCATCTCCATCTGTATCAATTAAATTAGGGCAAGTACCATCTTCATAATTGAACTCATAGCATGGCGCTTCTGTGCTTCTTGGACCCAATGTATTCGACTCAAACCCTCTTAATGATCTCGGGCCACCTGCATAAAAGTTTTGAAAGAAAGGAGTTTCTTTTGTATCACCAAATGGAGTCAAATACCCCAATTCAATGTTAAATCCAAATACAAAATCTTTACTTATAGGTTGGTAGTATTTTTGTCTAATATTAAGACGAGCATAATCAATATCGCCTCCAGGTACTGTTGAAGAAAGGCTGATGACTGTAGATGCCCCATCAGTAGGAAACATTCCTCTATTAAGGGTAACTCTTTGCCAGGATGCTTGTAAATTTAGCGTCTCAAATACACTACCTTCTGCGTTAATGAAATCCCATATTTCTCTTGCAGGCTGGGTACCAATATCAATATTAGTTTTGTCATAAGTTATACCCAAGTTTATCCTTTGGATATCTGAAATTGGATATCCAAATTGGAATCCAATACCTTGAGAATTACTTAAATAATTGGCTACATTAAATTCTCCGTAATCTGTTTCCCTAAAATAAAGATTGTAACCAAGACTAACTGCGTCTTTAGTTGCATAGGGATCTAAAAATGAAATGTTGTAACTTTCTGAGTATATATTTTTATTGATACCTATACCTACAGTATTACCTGTACCTAGAAAATTCTGTTCTTGTAAGTTAAATCCAAGCATTAATCCAAAATCGCTGTATCCTACACTACCACCAACAGAACCGGTGGTTTCTTCTTCTACTGAATACAAAACATCAATTTGATCATCGGTTTCGGGGACAGGAATAGTTTCAACTTGAACTTCCTTAAAATAACCTAATCGTTCCAATCTAACTTTTCCGGCTTCAATGCTATTATTTGAAGACCAGGCTCCTTCAAATTGCCTCATTTCCCTTCTTAAAACATAGTCTTGAGTGACATTGTTACCAGAAAATAGAATTTTCCTTGTATATGTTCTTTTGCCTGGTTGAACAGTAAAAATAATCTTTACCTCATTTGTTTCTTCATTAATATCTGGATTTCCACTTACTTCAGCAAAAGCATAGCCTCTATTACCTAAAACATTTGTAAAAAACTCTTCAATTGAAGTTATTTGTGCTTGCGAATATGTTAAATCTTTTAATGAGTCAATAATGTCTTGATATACCTCATCCTCGACAGGTACATCACCAACAACCTGCGCTTCAGAGATGGTATATTTTTCACCTTCAAAAACATTAAAATTAATGAAGATTTTCTTCATGTCTCTTGAGAGGCTAATTTGCGAGGATTCTATAGAAAATTTTAAATATCCTCTATCTCTGTAATAAGATTCCAGTGTCTCTATATCACCCTTAAGCTTTTCTCTTGAGTATGCATTGTTATTATTAAGAAAAGAAAAAAATGATCCTTCTGATAATTCAAAACTTTCAAGCAACTCTTCATCATCAAAAATCTCATTTCCAATAATATTAATTTTTTCAATTTTTGCACTTGTACCTTCATCAACTTTTATGTTGATTTCAAGCCTATTTCTTGGTTTTGAAATTTCCTCTATTTCAACATCAGCTCCATATCTTCCATTAGAGGCATAAGATCTAACCAATTCAGATCTAACATTCTCAAGAGTAGACCTTTTATATACTTCGCCCTCTTTGATACCTACACCATCAAGACTTTCTAACAATTGTTCAGTCTTGAGAGCCTTGTTTCCCGAGATGTCTATTGCTGATATTGATGGTCTTTCAACAACACTAATGATTAGTGTATTTCCATCTCTAGCTATTTGAATATTATCAAACTGCTCAGTTGAAAAAAGTGATCTGGTTATATCAGATGATTTTCTTGCATCAATCCTATCACCAACGCTAATAGGTATTACATTAAAAATACTTCCAGTTGATACTCTTTGTAAGCCAATAATTCTAATGTCACTTACCAAAAACTCTTCAAAGGCCACCAATTGAGTAGTTAAAAGCAAGCTTAAAAAATAGAATTTAAATTTTTTCAACTTACCTTCCTAGAAAAAACGTGAAACATCATTAAAAATTGCAAAAATCATCAAAGCTCCAACCATCAATACCCCGCCAGTATATATATAGTTCTCTACTTTTTCTGGTAACGGCTTGCCTCTGATTGCTTCAATTCCAAGAAGGGTTAATTGACCACCGTCGAGAACAGGTATTGGGAGCAGATTTAAAACACCCAAACTAATACTTAAAAGCGCCATTAGGTACATAAATGGAAGAAATCCAGCTTGAGCAGTATTTCCTGCCATTTGAGCAATTCCTATAGGCCCACTTAAATTTTCTGTTCCCATATTGCCCGTGACCATTTTTCCAATAAATTGAAATGTTTTTACACTTAAATTATATGTTTCATAGACACCCTTAGACATAGATTGGAAAAAGGTTCTGTTGGTGCCAAAGGAAATTCCTAGAATACCTATCTCTTTTCCATTCTCATCAATTGAAGATCCAATAGATATCGGGAGTTGAATGAAATCTCCATCCCTATAAATATCAATTAATACATTTTGGTTCGGTATTGAGGAAACTGCTGCTCTTATATCGCTTGCATAGTTTATTTTTTTATTTCCTATTTTGCTTATTACATCATTATTTTTTAATCCAGCTGCATCAGCAGGACCAGATTTAACAAGACTACCAATTATAGGCTTCATCTTATATTCTGTACTCAAGCCCATATATTGTAATGGGTTAGATTGAGACTCTGATGTTGGTAAGAAATCTTTGACTAAAACAGCTACATTTACCAAATCATCAATTTCGGGTCTTTTTAAAGATAGGTTGATTGCCCCTGTGTATCCAGCATATGACAATAACTCTAGATTAATATCTTTTGGATCAGATATTGTTAATGAATTTATCGCATAAATTTCATCACCAGGTAATATAAATTCATCTTTTGAGCTCATTATTATTGAACTATCAATTGTCTTAATAACTGCTTTAGTTTGTGGATCTGGGGTGTTTAAAAAAATTAAGGAAAAAATAAAAATTGACAGCAAAAAATTAGCAAGAGGACCGGCAAACATAATTAAAGCTCTTTGCCATTTAGGTTTTGAATCAAATGTGTTTTGAATTTGTTCTTCTGTTAACTGTTCTTTTACTTCTGGTTCAACTTCTAATAATTTATTAGTTATCATTGAGACATATCCACCAAGTGGAAATGCAGAAATAGCAAACTCAGTCCCATATTTGTCTAAACGCTTATAAATTACTGGGCCCATTCCAATCGAAAATCTTTGAACATGCACTTTAAATATTCTTGCAAAAATAAAATGCCCATATTCATGGATTGTTATAAGCACACCTAAAAGCGCTATAAAAGAGCCTATATATATTAATGTAGTAGTCATATTTAAGAGAGGGATTTTACCACCTTCTCTGCCTCCATGCGTGTTTGTTTATCAATTTCGTAAATTGAATCTACATCAATGCTATTTGACAAGGGAATGCTATCAAAAGTTCTATAAATTACATCATAGATTTTATCAAAAGTTATCCTAGAATCTAAAAAGCTTTGAACTGCGACCTCGTTTGCTGCATTAAAAATTGTTCCAGATGATCCTCCATGATTGCAGACTTCTCTGGCAATTTTAATAATGCCATCTCTATCATCAGGTATATCTTGGAATGTAAGCTGGAGTGATGAAAAGTCCAATTCTGAAAAATCTATACTCAATCTTTTCTTGCCAAGCGATAATGCATGTGAAATTGGTACTCTCATATCGGGATTACTCATTTGGCAGATACTAGAGCCGTCGGAATAAGTAACAATAGAATGAATAATGCTTTGAGGATGAACGACTAAATCAAAAAATTTCTCACTTAGATTAAATAAATATTTAGCTTCTATTAATTCTAAGCATTTATTTATTAAAGTTGCAGAATCAATTGTAATTTTGGCACCCATATCCCAATTAGGATGATTTAATGCTTCTTTTTTTGTTACCTGTTCTAAGTCTTTAATCTTTCTATCCAGAAAAGGTCCTCCAGATGCTGTGATGATAATCTTAGAAACATCATCTGTTGTTTTATCTGAATCTAAACATTGAAAGATTGCATTATGCTCACTATCAATGGGTATTAGCTTTGCACCGGTCTTTTTAGCTAAAGGCAGCAAAATATCACCACCTGCAACTA
>RGHK01000004.1 GCA_010024215.1 Pseudomonadota bacterium
GTGGTGAATTTCATATCAAATCAGGCTTCCCTGATATAGGTACTGCTCAACAATGACAGTGGAATATCACCTATTTAATAGTATCGGTTCAAATTTATTTACACATTAGCGAATGAACCAGAATGTCTTAAAAAGTATATGATATAAATTTTATTTGATAAAGATTATTTTTTAAGCGCAAGATCAATTTTTTTAATCATTAGTTCAATTTCTTCATTGGAAGCTGAGGAGCTATTGCTAGGATTTGAAATTAGTTTATTTGCAAGAGTTAGTCCTGCAATAATAAGAGCATTATTTTTGTCAGTTATTGAGTCTAGTTCATTATTAAGCATTTGAGAGGCTTTAATAAGTTGATCCTTTTCTTCAGGAGGACATGCCAGAGTCAGATCTCTTCCAAATATTCTTAAAGATAGAGTTTCCATCTCACTCATTATGCTGACCTGATTTTAATTTTTTTTCTAATGAATTAATTTCTTTATTTAGGTTAATCTTTATTTTCTTCCACTCCCTCTCTCTGAGTATGTATGAATCAATAATTCCTTTTTGCTCATCAAATCTTTTTAAAAGAAGATTTATTTTTTCTTCTAAATTTTCAATAGATGAATTATTTTTTTCTGACATAGGACAAGTTTAATTGCACATTGAAGAATTGGAAAGTTTGTTTAATAAAAGAGTAAAATAAGTTATGGATAAAAACATATATAAAAAACGTCGTGAATCATTAAAGCATCATTTACCAGATGGCTGCGCACTAATCATTCCCGGAGCAGACTTACAATATAGAAATTCTGATTCTTCATATGCATTAAGGCAAGAGAGTAGTTTTTACTATTTATCAGGATTTTGCGAAGCCTCATCATTAATGGTCATATTAAATAGCGGCGAAAATATTTCATCAATAGTTTTTGTACCACCCAAGGATAAATTAAAAGAGATATGGGACGGATATAGGGCGGGGCCAGTTGGCGCTGTTGAAGATTATTTTTTTGATCAAGCCTTTGAAAATTCTAAGATTGATGACCTGATGCCAGAATTGCTTCAGGGCATCAAAAGAATATATTATCCAATAGGCAAGAAAGCTGGCTTTGACCAGAAGGTCATTGATTGGACATGCAGCGCAAACTCTAAGGACAGACACTCACAATCAATAGACATTGTAGATGGGTCTTCAATGATAGGTAATTTAAGACTAATTAAAGACGAACATGAGATAGAAATAATGAAACGTGCTTGCGATATTTCAGCAGAATCATTTGTTGAGGTTATGAAGGCTATTAAGCCAGGAGATAATGAGCAACTAATTGAAGCAAAATTCTTATATGAATTTGGCAAAAGAGGTGGAAGGTTCCCAGCATATACACCAATTGTTGCTGGTGGAGAAAATGCTTGCGTGCTTCATTATATAGAGAACAATAAAGATTTAAATAAATCTGATTTAATTTTGGTTGATGCAGGATGCGAATATAAAATGTATGCATCAGATATTACAAGAACCTTTCCAGTTGGCGGTAAATTCTCTGATGAACAGTTGGCTATTTATAAAATTGTTTTAAGGGCAAATAAGGCTGCCATCGATGCGGTCAAAGTCGGTAACAATATCATGGAACCACAACTAATATCAGAAAAAATCATAACAGAAGGATTGGTTGAGCTTGGTTTACTTAAAGGCGAGGCTGACATTCTTCATGAGCAGGGTGCTTTTAAAGACTTTTATATGCATAAAATAGGTCATTGGCTAGGTCTTGATGTCCACGATGTTGGCGATTATATGGAGGACGGAGACTTTATGAAATTTAAACCTGGCATGGTAACCACTATTGAGCCTGGCATTTATATAAGCAGCTCAATGGATGTAGATGATAAATGGAAGGGCATAGGCATAAGAATAGAGGATGATATTTTAGTTACAGAGTCTGGGAATGTTAATCTTACTGCTAAAGTTCCATCTGATCCTGCTGAAATTGAAAAATTAATGGCCTAAATTCATGCATGCTCCAATAACCATTTCTGGCGGAGGTATTATTGGCAACTATATCGCTATCAGGCTAAAAAGAAATAATATCGACACAGTAATAATTGAAAAATCAAAGGATGAGGAAAGCTCATTACCTGATATAAGAACATTAACTCTCAATAATCACTCTGTATCTTTGTTAGAAGAGGAAGGGATAGTAATTGATACTGCTCCAATCAAAGAAATACATGCAATGGATGGTGAGGGGTCTGGAAAAATACAATTCTCTTCTGATGATATAAATGAAAATTATCTTTCTCATGTTGTCTCATTTAATGTTCTTCAGAATGCCCTTAAACAGAGGTGCAAAAATGCAACTATTTTTTCAAATGAAATTAAATCCATACAGAACTTAAATAATGAAAATATTTATGAAGTGATTCTTAGTGATGACAGGGCTATCAAAACAAATTTAATTGCAGGTTGCGACGGAAGAAATTCTAAAGTAGCAAAGATTTCTGGATTATCAAGTATTTACTCTGAGTATAGGCAGACTGCTATAACCTTTATTGCTGAAATTGAAAATAGCATGGATATAGAGACTGCTTTTCAGGTTTTTTCTGAAAAGGGAATTTTTGCACTGATGCCAGTAATTAATAAAGATAATAGAAATAATAGATGCACGATTGTCTGGTCAATAGATAACAACAGATTAGAGAAGAAAGACATAAAAAACTATGTGAAGAAAAATTTATGTTATTTTGAGTCTAAGCTAAATATGAAGATAAAAGTTCATTCTGAAATTCTTAGCTTTAAACTATCTAAGCATTATTTTGAAGATTACAGTAAAGAATCAGTCGTTTTAATTGGTGACGCTGCTCACTCTATACATCCCTTAGCAGGACAAGGAATTAATTTAGGTTTTGCTGATGCAGATATTTTTTGTGAAGAGGTTATAAAAGCATTCTCAAAAGGTTTTCCAATTAATGAAAATGTAGTTTTAAAAAGATATGAAATTAGAAGAAAAGGCATGAATCTTTTAATGTTAAGATCTATGGATTTTTTTGTTAATTTTTTCAGCAATAGCAATCTTTATGTAAGACTCATAAGAAACTGGGGGCTGAATAGGATTAATAAAACAAGATTTCTAAAAGCATTTTTCATAAAACATGCTTCTGGAATAAATAAGATCTGATTATATTTTTTGACCTTTTGCTCTGAGCTCTTTTAGGACTACGCTAATACCTTTTTTATCAATTATTCTCATACCTTTTGCAGATACTTTTAGGTTAACGAATCTATTCTCAGATTCTACCCAGAACTTATGCGTATGTAGGTTAGGAAAAAACTTCCTTTTAGTTCTGTTCTTAGCATGAGAAACATTGTTCCCAGACTGTGGTATCTTACCTGTTACTTGACATATTTTACTCATAGAAACGCGATTTTATAGAACACTGGAGCACATAGCAATACTATTATGAAACAAATTTTTTTATTACGTCATGCTAAATCAGATTGGAGCAATATTACACAACAGGATTTTGATAGGCCTCTTTCAAAAAGAGGAGTCAGAGATGCTCTATTAATGTCACAGCATATGCTTAAAATGAATCTTAAAGTTGATAAAGTTTTTTGTAGTAGTTCTATGAGAACTAAAGAAACATTTGATTTATGTGCAGACGGTTTAAATTTTGAGATTAATAAAGCTAGCTATCAAGATGATCTTTATTTTGGCGAGTTGGAAACAATATTCTCATTAATTAAAAATCTTGATAGGGCCTGGTCTTCAATTTTAATAGTTGGTCACAATCCCACCATGCATGTTTCACTCGAAGCGTTAACAAATTCAAAGATAGATAAGTTTCCTACAGGGTCTTTGGCAGAAATAGTTTCAGAAAATCAATGGAAAGACATATCATTGGGGGAATGTCAGTTAAAATCTTTTATTAGGCCAAAGGAGCTGAGATCTTGAAAGATATAAAAATTAAAATTTTAAATCCATTAATGGGTAAGTCAATTCCTCTTCCAGCCCATGAAACCCCTGGTTCTGCAGGCCTTGATTTAAGAGCATGCATTAAAGAAAAGGTTACACTCAAGGCTGGATCTACGCACCTAATACCAATAGGGTTTGCAATGTATCTAGAAGATGAGGGCTTAGCCGCACTGGTTGTACCAAGATCTGGTCTTGGTTCTAAGCATGGAATAGTGCTTGGCAACTTGGTTGGTTTAATTGACTCAGATTATCAGGGTGAGTTAATGGTTCCAGCATGGAATAGATCAGATAAAGATTTTGAAATAAATCCAGGTGACAGGATAGCTCAAATGATTATTGTGCCCATTGTTCAAGCAAATTTTAATATTGTTGAAAGTTTTGAAAAGACAAAAAGAGGAGAAAAAGGTTTTGGTAGTTCTGGAATAGATTAAATACTTATTTTTTCTTACCAAATCTTTCTTCAAACTTCTGAACTCTTCCGCCTGTGTCAATAATTTTCTGTTTTCCTGTATAGAACGGATGACATGAAGAGCATATATCTAAAGATAAATCTTCTGATAAAGTGCTCATAACAGAGAAGCTATTACCACAACTACAAGTAGCTTTTATTTCAGAATATTGAGGATGTATATCGTTTTTCATAATAAAATCAAATTTGGATGAGAACTATAACAAAAAACATCTTGTTTACAATCAAAAAATGAAAATTTTTTTTTATGACGTAGCTGTTCCACTGCCTATTAGGCATTGTTTTACATACAAGTCAGATCAATTAATAAGAAAAGGTTCAAGAATAGTAATTCCCTTTGGAAGTAGAAAACTAATTGGAATAATAGTTAAGAAGATTGTTCCAGATGAGGTTATCAAGAAGGACAAATCAATTAAATATATTGATTCTGTCATAGATCAATTTGCATTATTTGAAAACAGTATCTTTGATACTATTATCTGGGCATCTGAATATTACCACCATCCTATTGGAGAAGTATTCCAATCCTTTATTCCAACAAGCCTCAGAAAAGCCAAAACAAACATAGATATAGACGAATCTCTAGTTAATAATTCAATTTATGAAATCGAGGAGGTTGATAAAAAATTTGGTTTAACCTCTTACCAGTCAAAAGCGGTAAATAGGCTTTCTAATCTTAAAGGGTTTAAACCAGCTCTTTTATATGGTGTTACGGGGTCTGGAAAAACAGAGGTTTATCTTAGACTAACCGAAGACTTAATAAAGAAAAAAAAATCTGTATTAATTCTTGTGCCTGAGATAAATCTTACGCCACAGCTTCTTAAGAGGTTTGAATCAAGATTTAAGGGCGAGATTGGTTTATATCACTCTAAACAAACGCCAAAAAAAAGACTTAACACTTGGCTAAAAGCCAAATTTGGAAAAATTAATATAGTTATTGGCACAAGATCATCAATTTTAATGCCACTAAAAAATCTTGGTTTAATCATAATAGACGAAGAGCATGATCAATCATATAGACAATCAGATGGCTTTAAATTTTCTGCTAGAGATGTTGGGATTAAAAGAGCTCAGGAGGAGAAAATTCCAATAATTTTAGGCTCTGCCACTCCTTCCTTACAGACTCTTAGGCTTGTGCAAGAAAAAAAATATAAAAAGATTGATATGTTAACAAGGGTTGATGGCAAAGCCCCGCCCAGGCTAATTACTATGGACATTAACAATAGCAACATGGAAGGAGGAATAGCTGAGGAAACAGTAGATGCGATTAAAGCAACTCTTAAAAAAAATGAACAAGTTTTAATCTTTATCAATAGAAGAGGGTTCGCGCCAATATTTCAATGTGGACAATGTGGCTGGGTTGCTGAATGTAAATCATGTGACTCAAATCTTGTTTATCATCAAAACAAAAACAGACTTATTTGTCATAGATGTGAATCAGCATATCTCGCTAATAATTCATGTCCAGAGTGCAATAAAAAAGATTTTTATTTTCATGGAACTGGTACCGAAAGAATAGAAGAGATACTTAGTAACACTTTTTTAGATACTCCAATAATAAGAGTAGATCAAGATTCCACAAAAAAAGTTGGCTCAATGGATAAAATTATTCAAGATATTAATTCTGCTGATGCAGCAATACTTGTGGGCACTCAAATGTTAGCCAAAGGACATGACTTTCCTAAAGTGACATTAAGTATTATTTTAAATGCAGATAATGGCTTAATTAGTCCTGAGATAAATGCCTTAGAAAAGATATCTCAGTTGCTTATTCAGGTTTCTGGCAGAGCAGGCAGGAACAATAATCTTGCAAAAGTTCTCATACAAACGAGATATCCTGACGACATTAATCTTAATAAAATTAAAACTGGAGATTACTTAAGTTTTGCTATGCAATGCTTAAGTAAGAATAAAAAGATTGGATTGCCGCCATATTCTGCAATGTGCATGCTGAGATGTTCTTCACCAACACAAAAAAATAATATAAATTTTCTTAATAAAGCTGTAAGAGAGCTTAATAAAAAATCTGATTTAAGTGTTATTGGCCCACTTCCATCTTTAATTTCAAAATCAAAGGGTAACTTTAGACATAATGTATATATTCAAGCCAACCAAAAATCTCAACTAAATAGAATTCTTAAAAGACTTATAAAAGAGTTAAGTGATTGGCCAGAATCAAAAAAAGTCAAATGGACATTTGATATAGATCCTATTGAGATAAATTAGGTATAAATTTTTATAATTTGGCCAGGGTATATTGATTTGTTCTTAAGGTTATTATTTTTATTAATTGATTCAACAGTAACCCCAAACCTTATAGCTATTTCAGACAGAACATCGCCTTTTTGGATTTTATATTCTAAAAAATCACTATTGGAATCTATGTATGTGCCTTCAATGGGGGCTTCTATGAAATAATTATGAATTCCTAAAAAAATTGACCTTGCAATCATTCTTCTTCCAGGTTTTCCCTTGAGCCTTGCAGCATCTTCTGGATTAGTGATAAACCCTGATTCAACAAGAACAGAGGGAATATCTACAGATTTAAGTACTCTGAAATCAGCAAACTCAACGTTCTTTTTATGAATTTTTGTATAAGGGTCTCTTTTTAGTTGATCTAATATTTTAGTTCCAAGAATTTTACTTTGAATAATTTTATTTTCATATATTTGTGGGTAAAGTTCTCTGGCATAATCTTCGTCAAAATCGGTGGGCTTTAAATTTTTTATTTCAGCCATTATTCGTTTTCTTTCTTTCTCGGATAAGTTTCTTGCTATGGTGCTTGATGCCTCTTCAGACCATATAAAAACTGATGCTCCTTTAACAGATGACAATCTAAAACCATCAGCATGGATAGAAATAAAAATATCAGCACCATTCTTTCTTGCACTAAGGTGAAGCATCCAAAATGGAACAACTACAAATTGAGCAACAGTTTAGAACATATCAAACTTTGACCATGACCAGCAAATTGGCCTACGACAGTGCAGTAGAAAGATTCAGAACAGTTTGGAAGTTTGTTCCAAAAAACATTGTCATATAAGTCAACAACTATTCTGGTCATGCCATTTGAATTTGATGCTCTAACTTTTTTAATAGGATAGTTATATATTTCCTCAATAGGGTTTGTAAGTTTTGAATCATTAATTTCAATGACTATTCTTGAAGGATTTTCAAGAGAATATGAATTTATGTATGCTACTTTGTCTAAATTAAATGAAATTTCAATAGCATCATTCTTGCTTTCATTAATTTCATTAAAAAAAACTTCATTAGCTTGTAAAAAAAAAGAAACTAAAAGCAAAGGTATATATTTATTCATATTTTTTTGCCCAATTTATAAAAATATTTGAGCCAAGATCAATATCAATTTTACGCATATTATCTAAATGTGAAAATCGGATTTTAAGATCATAGTCTCTTTGAAATTGAAGTCTTTCGGGCCATTCAATTAATATAATTTTCTTTAAATCTGTATTTCTATCCAGATTAAATATATCTATGTCTTGAGCCTCATTAGTTCTGTAGAGGTCTATATGCAAAAATATTAAGTTATTAAACTCATATTCTTCGCAGAGAGTATAGGTAGGACTCTTTACTAATTCTTTCCAACCACAGTGTCTTATAATTGATCTAGTAAGAAAAGTTTTACCCGCACCTAAATCTCCTTCAAGATGAATTTCAATATTCTTTTTTTTGCAATGCTTTATGACTTCAGCAATTTCTTTTCCAAAATTACTGGTTGCATCATCGTTTTCAAGGATTATGTTTTTCATGAGTTCAAAAGTTTTCTTATTATAGGAATTAAAGCGCTCGCATTTAAGCCAATTTCTCCATTTTTTTTAGCAAAAATTTCTCCAGCCTTTGCATGAATAGCTACAGATAGTAAGCTAGCATCTTTTGTAGAAAGGCCTTGAGCGACCAAACCACTAATTACTCCACTAAGCACATCCCCAGTACCACCAGTTGAAAGCTCGGGTCCGCCATTTTCGCACACATATGTTTCATTAGTATCTTTTATGTAAATTAATGTCCTATTTCCTTTCAAAATAACAGATGATGCATTAAATTTTTTTGATATAGCTTTTGCAGAGTATTCTCTTTTATCTTGGATTTCAGATATAGGAACATCAAGCAAATTACTAGCCTCACCCGGATGGGGTGTCAGAATTGTTTCAAGGGAGGTCAATATTTTATTTTGTTTTAGTTTTTTGAAACCACCAGCATCAACTATAACTTTTACGTCTTTTGGAATATTATCAAGATAGCTTGATATTAAATTTGACCAATCATCGTCTTTCAAGCCAGGACCAAAAAGTAATACATTTAATTTTTCTGATATGGGCACATATTTTGTAATACCCTTAGTCATTATTTCAGGATTCCTTACCAGGGATGCTTCAAGGTTTGATTTGTGAGTATAAAGACTGACCAAGCCAGCACCACTATAAAGACATGCTTCGGAGGCCATAATCCCAGCGCCTCCCATACCTTCA
The DNA here is from genome assembly GCA_010024215.1 of Pseudomonadota bacterium. GTDB lineage: Bacteria > Pseudomonadota > Gammaproteobacteria > Magnimaribacterales > D2472 > SCGC-AAA076-P13. The sequence goes on from RGHK01000004.1 coordinate 8,913, forward strand.
GAGCCACCAACTACGAGCACTCTGCCATTTTTTCCCTTGTGAGAGTCAAGCTTTCTTTTAGGTAAAAAAATATTTATATCATCAAAACTATAACTTTTCATAATATAGCTATTTTCTAATATAGTATCCTAATCTGTCTGAGTGGAATGAGCCCATAAAGATTTTATTCTCTATTGGTACAGCTATAGTTGGCAGCCCAAAGACTGTTTTTTTGAATGAATTCTCATGAAAAACCTCGAATGTCTCACTATCAATCTCATATATAGTAAAAGGTAGAGAACAAGCTGGTTTGTTTATGCAGTCACCAGCATCATTGGGCTGGAAGTCTAAAGATGTAATCCATGCTGAGTTTTTATGTAAGAAAATATTATCTGGAGATTCAACTTTAAAGCTGTTAACTATTTTATTAATAGATAGATCAAATCTCACAATCTTATCTCCTTGGTTGTAGCTAATAAACAATATGTTTGATCTCTCATCCAATGAAATGCCATTGGGACCGCTGCCCTCAGAATTAGGTATTTCTTTAAAAGAATTGCCATCCCATTTTACAACCAACCCAGAATCATTCTTAAAAAGAGAAGTCCTCAACCATTTCACCATATCGATATCGCGCGGATACATGTGTGATGCATAAAAAGTTCCATTTCGTTTTAAGGCAACATCATTGAAATAATATTTGTCCGGTACATTAATACAACCCTTCCATACTAATGACCAGGTTTCCCGTGAATCATCCGTTTTAATTAACTCGAATATTTCGATTGTTTCATTTGGATAGTGATTGATAACATTAAATTGGTACCGACCATCTTCCCTTTGAACCAAGTCAATGCCGTGCGGTCCAAAAACATTATTTTGTGGACATGTTGCATCTCCCCAGATATTTTGATCAAAAGTAATAATAGGTTTAATTTTTTTATTATCAGCCAACCTCAGTAGGGCAAAGTCTCCAGCTGATGTATTTCCATAAGGACTAATACCTCCAAATTCTGACATTAAAAGGAATTTGTTATCTGGCGTTACAACAATGTCCTCAGGATTAGAGAAACCGCAAATCACTGAAATAACGCTATCAGACCTGCACTCATTTATATTTTTTTGAGGACCAATATAATCAGTTGAAACAATAAAGAATGCCAATATCATCATCATTAATGATATTGAGGTAGTAAATTTATAATAATGATTTAAATATACTGGAAGAATATTTTTTATCTGTTTAAGAAAAAAAATTATAAACAAACCCCTAATACATAAAAGAATTCCAAGGATTAATGTAAGCAAAATCCATAGCCTTTCTTGCCAATCAGTATTGATAGAAAAGACAATTAATGAAATGCCCAATGTAAAAGTTAGAGCACCTAATATATTTAGATTTTCTGCTTCGTTTACTTTTTTGCATATGAAAAATATCAATGGTTTTATCCATAAAAGGGCGGATAAGGATAAGAAAAAGAAAAAATAAAAATAATTCATATACCGGACCTAATCAAATCGTTCTTTAATTATCTTAACGATTTCAATAGGCTTGTCCAATGGCACATGGTGGTATGCTTCCAAGACCTCAAAGAAGTCCATTATATCGGAGTAAGTATTTTTTATATTTTCTAGGATATGGCCATTTGTAAGCAGACTTTCTGAACCATGCACAAAAAGGGCAGGACAGGTAAATGAAAATTTATAATCAAATAGTCTTTCAAGGCTTGTAAAAAGCACATCGTCAAAACGCCATCTCCAGCCGTTCTTAGTTTTTTTTATTGAGTGTTCAGCAATATATCTGACATACCAATCATTTTGACACTCTTGTTTTGGCATTAATCTAAATCTTTTAAGAATGGTTTCTTTGTCAGGATAATATTTAATCATCCTTAGCGGACCCCCTTTATGTTGAGATGGGTCATATCCAGGAGGTCTTATAAAGGTATCAATAATAACTAAATCTGTAATTAGATCTTTTCTTTCTGAAGCCACATAGCCTGCAACATGGCCGCCAAGTGAATGACCAACGATGCAAACTTTTTTTATATTATGATCTGAAATTTCTTTCTTTATAATAGAAATTACACACTCTCCAAAGTCCTTAATTCTATATTTTTCTCTAAAATCCGAACAACCCATACCAGGTAAGTCAATTGCTATTATGTTTCCAACGTCTTTTAATTGAGGTGCAATTGGATCCCACCATTTTTTATGTGCTCCTGTACCATGAATCAGAATAATAAGATTCTGATTGGTATTTTTTGATACCCATTTTGAATAAGATACATTTCCTAATGGATCAGCCAAAATCTTATCTTCTGGTTTATCTTGGATGGCTCTATGAAACCAATCTGGCGCTTCAATAATATCTCTATTTAGATTGTTAGTTATTTGCATAGACAGTATTCTAAGCTAAATGAAATAAAATTATGAATAATCTTACTTTAACTCCAGCTGCAACGGTGCTTCTTATTAGAGACAACAATGATGGTATAGAGGTTTTAATGGTGAAAAGATCCAAAAGACCTCCATTTGGAAATTTATATGTTTTTCCTGGAGGAAAAATAGATGAATCTGATAAAGCGGAAAAATTTTCTGATTTTTGCATAGGTATAAATGATGAAGAAGCTTCAAAAAAACTTGGAATTAGATCTGGAGGTCTTTCATATTGGATCGCCTGCATAAGAGAGTGTTTTGAAGAAGTGGGGATACTTTTAGCAACAAAAGAGAATGGTCAAGAGCTTGATCTTAACGGATCAGAAAAACAAAAGTTTGATAATTATAGAAAAATGCTTTTAAACAATGAAATAAATCTATTTGATATATGTCAAAAAGAAGGCCTTATTTTAAATCTGACGAATATTGAACCATTTTCTCACTGGATAACTCCAGAAATCGAAATTAAAAGATTTGATACAAGATTTTTTATTGCATATTTACCCGCCAAGCAAAAAGAAGAGCATGATGGTAATGAGTTAACTCAAAGTGTTTGGATTAATCCAAAAAAGGCTATAGAGAAGGCTTTTAATGGTGAGATGCCAATGATAATGCCTACAATAAGAAACCTTCAAGAATGTTCTGAGTATGATTCGGGGATTGAGTTATTAAAAGAGAGATCTAAATTTACTAGTGAAGATATTCCTGCAATCTTACCAAAATTCTTTAAAAAAGAAGGGCAGTGGGTTGGCCTTCTCCCCGATGACCCAGACTATGATAATTATTAAAATGTATTTATGGATTTAATAAAAAAGATTACTGCCCCAAATCCTAGCGTATTTACCGGACAAGGAACAAACTCTTATTTGATTGGAAAAGAAGATCTTACCTTAATTGATCCTGGTCCAAACATTAAAGAGCATATTGATGAATTGCTAAAAGTAGCTGATGGAAAAATTAAAAGAATTGTAGTTACCCATACTCATACAGATCACTCTCCGGCCGCATTACCAATTTCAAAAATATTAGAAGTGCCTATGTATGGAAGGTTGGTTGAAGGAGATTCTTCATGGGAAGATGAAACTTTTGTGCCTGATATAGTGTTAAATGATTCGGATATTATCAAAACAAATGAATACACACTTCAAGCCATTCATACTCCTGGACATGCCTCAAATCATTTTTGTTTCTTGATAGAAGAAGTTAATTGCTTAATAACTGGCGATCACATTATGGATGGATCAACTGTTGTTATTGGCCCTCCAGATGGAAACATGTCTGATTATTTGGCTTCTTTAAAACACTTGCTTGAATTCAAAATAGATTTTTTTGCACCAGGACATGGTAATTTTATGCATGAGCCAAAGAAGACTATTCAATCTATCATTAGACATAGGCTAACAAGAGAAAAGAAAGTTATTAGAAAGCTTGAAGAGCATGAAGAAGCATCATTAGAATTGCTTACCAAATTAGTCTATGACGATGTTCCAGAACAACTTCACCCAATTGCTAGATTTAGTCTCGAAGCTCATTTAATTAAACTCATAGATGAGTCTATAGTAATGAAAAAAAATGATTGTTATATGAAAACTTAGTCTTTTTTAGTTTTCTTTATTAGTTTCTCCTCTATTGCTTCAATATCTATATCTTCAATAGAGTCTTCCTTTTTATCTGGCAATTTTTTTATATTTTCTTTGGCTTCAATTTCTATAGAAGGTTTTTCAAGATCAATCTGTAGTTCTCTGAAATTTTTTGACAGAACATCATCATAACAATCTCCTTGATCATATGATTCTCTTGTATCCCCATCTTTATTTATAGGGTGAGGTCTATGAAAATTTGGGTGCATCTGCATGCACTTTATAGTCTCTGCTGGTGAATAAGAGTTATTTTTACTATTAAATTCCTCTAGCTTACTTGGAGCTATTGAGCAGCCTATTACTCCAAATAATAATATGATTATTGAGTTTATTTTCATAAGCTTTTTTTATTTTCAATCAAAGATTCAACAACACTTGGATCCGCAAGTGTTGATGTATCACCAAGGCTTGATAGATCGCCTTCTGCTATTTTTCTAAGTATCCTTCTCATAATTTTCCCCGATCTAGTTTTTGGAAGACCGGGCGCATTTTGAATAAGATCGGGTTTGGCTATGGCACCGATTTCTTTTGCTACAAATTGCTTAATCTCATCATTAAATGCTTCATTAAAGGATTCACCTACCATCATTGTTATATATGCATATATGCCCTGACCTTTAATAGGATGGTCAAAACCAACTACAGCCGCTTCTGCAATTTTAGGATGGAGCACTAAAGCGCTTTCTATTTCAGCAGTTCCCAACCTATGACCAGAAACATTTAGAACATCATCAACTCTCCCTGTAATCCAGAAATATCCATCTTTATCTCTTCTAGCCCCATCACCGGTAAAATATATGCCTTTATACATTGTGAAGTATGTATCAATCATTCGTTTATGATCTCCGTATACGCTTCTTATTTGGCTTGGCCAAGACTGTTCGATGACAAGATTTCCTGAATTTTCTCCCTCAAGAGTAGTGCCATTTTCATCATATAGTTGAGGTTTTACTCCAAAAAAGGGCAAAGTTGCCGAACCAGGTTTTGTTGGCGTTACTCCAGCAATAGGTGAAATTAGCACCGACCCTGTTTCTGTCTGCCACCAAGTATCAATGACTTCACACTTAGATTTTCCAACAACTCTATAGTACCAGTCCCATGCTTCTGGGTTGATTGGTTCACCAACAGTGCCAAGTATTCTCAAGCTATCTCTTTTGGTTATTTCTACAGCATCATCTCCTTGTGCCATTAGAGCTCTAATCGCTGTGGGAGCAGTGTAAAAAATAGTTATGTCATATTTGTCACAGATTTCCCAACATCTTGAGGCAGTTGGGTAGGTAGGAATACCCTCAAACATTAATGTTGTTGCCGCATTTGATAAAGGACCATAAAGAATATATGTATGACCTGTAATCCAGCCAACATCAGCAGTACACCAGTATTTATCATTAGGCCTTATACCAAAAAGATATTTAAAACTCATATGGGCACCTAAAAGATACCCCGCTGTAGAATGAAGAACACCCTTAGGTTTCCCAGTAGATCCAGATGTATACAGAATAAATAAGGGATCCTCTGAATCCATTGGCTCTGGTTTACAGACAGAATCAACCTTATTAACTAATTCTTCATACCACACATCTCTATCTTCATTCCATGGGATATGGTTTCCTGTTCTCTTTACAACGAGAGTATGAGAAACATTAGGACAATCTTTTAGGGCCTCATCAACATTTGACTTTAGGGGTACTAATTTTCCACCTCTGACCCCTTCATCAGCTGTAATTACTATTCGACAATCAGCATCAAGGATTCTATCTTTCAATGATTCTGGAGAGAAGCCACCAAAAACAACGGAATGGATTGCTCCTATTCTTGTACACGCAAGCATGGCAAAAGCAACTTCAACAATCATAGGCATATATATGCAAACCCTTGAACCTTTTTTGATACCAAGTTCTTTCAATATATTTGCAAATTTACACACCTCATCGTGAAGCTCTTGGTAAGTAAGTTTTTTGCTATTTTCAGGATCATCTCCCTCCCATATTATTGCAGTTTTATCGGCATTATTTTCTAGATGCCTATCAATACAATTAACACTGATATTTGTTTTACCACCATCAAACCACCTAGTATTTGCGAACTCACCATTATGAACATTTTTAAAGTCTTCCATCCAATAAAGGTCTTGTTTTGCAATATGCCCAAAAAATTTAGAAGGATCATTAACTGATTGTTCATATAAATTTTTATATTCATCAAGATTTTTTATAAAAGGATTATTTCCTTCAACCGGATTAAAAATAGGATCACTCATAGAAATAATTTAAATTATAGAGGGTTGAGGATTAATAAAGTTTTTGCCCTTTGGATTTGACATAATTTTTGTTATCAGTGACTCATAATCATTTTCATTTGATTCTAAATTTATATCAGCAGCGTTTATTATTAAAAGTGGCGCATCGTCATAATCTAGAAAGAATCTTGAATATGCATCATTAAGTTTTTCTAAGTATTCTAAAGTGAGATATTGTTCGTTTATATTTCCTCTCTTAGATATTCTATCTTTTAGAACATCTATTGGAGCTTGAAGATAGATAACTAGATCAGGAGAGGGGGCATCAATGGTGATATGGTCATATACTTTGTTATATAAGTCCATTTCTTCATTTGTAAGAGTAACTTCTGCAAAAAGCCTATCTTTTTCAATAAGAAAATCAGCAACCCTAACTGTTTCAAAGAGACTTCTCTGTTTTAAGTCTTGAATTTGTTGCATTCTTTGAAATAAAAAAAAGAGTTGAGTAGCCAAAGCAGATTGACTTGGATTTCTATAGAAATTATTTAAAAAAGGATTTTCTGCTGGTTGTTCTAGAAATGCATCATAGTTAAAGGTTGAAGCTATTTTATTTGCCAGAGTAGTTTTTCCAACCCCAATCGGCCCTTCGATTGCAATGTATTTAGGAAGTGGTACTTCTTTGATAGCTGCCTTCATTATTTACATATTAGTTTTTCCTCTAGATTATCTCAACTCGTTATAGAAACCAAATATTTTGGATGATTCTGTGTCACTTTTTTCATTCATTCTTGCTATTAGAGAGCCTCTTAAAGCATCGTCATTTTTTTGAAAATCTGTCCACCATTTTCCAAGTCCCTTTTGATCATTTGATGCCCTCTCTCTGACAAGAAGAAAGTCGTATGCTGCCCTAAATCTAGGATGTCTTATTGTTTTATATGGCTGACTTTTAATTCTACTATGAAGCTTTAACTGAAGAACCCATATATCTTTAATATAACTATTAAATTTTCTAGGAATAGCAGTCAGTCTCTGTTGTTCTTTAAGGACCCCATCCATTGATCTAAAAAATTTTCTAATATTTATTTCATTATTTTTAGTGCATCTTGCTAACAATATTGGCCAAAGTAAGGCTGCTAAAAGAAATCCTGGAGTGACAGATTGGTTGTTTTTAACTCTTTCGTCAGTATTTTTTAGAGCTGATAGCATCATATTTTTAGAAAAATCATCGCTATCAGGATTCGTAGTCACTAAATATTTGATTAAATTAAATGAGTGAAGTTTAGTAAAATTTTTCTCTCCCATTCCATTTAAAAAAATTTTACAAAACTCATCGAATAATCTTGCATTTGAAATACCTGCTAATAAATATCCTTTATCATAGATAGCATCTTTTACCTGATTATCTATTTTGAATCCAAGTTTATTACTAAATCTTATAGCCCTAAGGCTTCTAACAGGATCCTCTTTAAATCTAACTTGAGGGTCACCAATTGATACTATTATTTTTTTTTGGATATGCCTAAGACCGTTATTCCTATCTTCAATTTTCTTAGTTATTGGGCAGTAGTAAAGAGCATTAATTGTAAAATCTCTTCGAAAACAATCTTGCTCTAGTGTTCCCCAAACATTGTCTCTAATAATTTTGCCTGTATTATCTTTGATAAGGTCTGATTCATCTTCATTTGGCTTTATGTCAGATCTAAATGTTGCAACTTCAAGTAATTCTGATCTATCAAATACATGAACTAGCTTAAATCGTTTTCCTATGATTCTTGATGCCTTAAATATCTTTCTCACCTCATCAGGGGTAGCGTTAGTAGCTATATCAAAATCTTTTGGTTCTATGCCAGAAAGAGCATCTCTTACGCAGCCTCCAACTAGGTAGGCTTCAAAATTATTATTTTGTAGTGTTTTTATGACAGATATAGCAAATTTGCTAATCTTAGTATTATCAATCAAATTTATTCATGGTTTGATTAAGCAATTTAACCGTTTAGCTGCCTTTCTTTAATTTCATCCAGTGTTTTGCAATCAATGCAGTGAGTTGCAGTAGGTCTTGCTTCAAGTCTTTTAATGCCAATCTCATCGCCACATGCATCACACCAACCATAATCATCTTGCTTAATTTTTTCTAATGATACAGCGATTTTACTGATTAATTTTCTTTCTCTATCTCTTGTTCTTAGTTCAAATGCAAATTCTTCTTCTTGTGAAGCTCTATCAACTGGATCAGCATAAGTTTCACCTTTTGTTTTTAAGTGATCGAATGTCTTTTGCATTTCATCTATTAGATGCTCTTTCCATAAGAGCAATACTGATACGAAATGTCTCTTCATTGCAGCACTCATATATTTTTCATTCTTTTTAGATTTATATGGAGCTATCTTTGATTTGTTGTTCGCAATTTTTTGTGGAACTTTATTTACAGCTGATTTTTTTGCTACTTTTTTCTTAGCAGGTGCTTTTTTTGCAACAGCTTTTTTAGTTGTTGCTGTTTTTTTTGTTGTTTTTTTCGCTGTTACGGTTTTAGTATTTGCCATTTATTTCAGTTTTATAAGATTTTTAGGGTGGTGAAAATATCAGAAACTGACCAAATAAGCTAGCTTTTTATTAATTTATTTAATACTTCTGCATAACCTGAAGAACTAAGCCTAGGTCCAAACGTCTCTACAATTTTTGAAGATGCATAATTACTAAATCTTGCACATTCTTCAACATCGAAACCCTGAAGGTATGCATGCATAAAAGACCCGGCAAACATATCGCCTGCTCCGTTTGTATCAATTGGTTTTATTTTTTCTGCCTCCGCATAATATTCATTACCATTTTTAATTACTACACTTCCCTCAGATCCCTTTGTAATGGCTGTCATAAATGGTTTTGTTTTGTAAAAATCGATAGCGCTTTTAAGGTCTTCTTTGCCAGAAAAAGCTACAGCTTCATCATCGTTACAAAAAACCATATCAATTCCATAAGACTCTATAAGCTCAAACTTTTCTCTAAAACCATGAACAATTCCAGCATCTGACAAAGATAGTGCTTTAGTTACATTTTTATCTTTAAGATGCTCTAAAACTGAAATAACAGCATTAAAATTATCATCGCTGGTTACCATATAACCTTCGATATAAAAAATTTTTGAATTTTCAACGATACTCAAATCAATATCAGCAGCACCAAGATATGCGCTTACTCCAAGCATGCTTATCATTGTTCTTTTAGCATCAGGAGTTACTAAAATTAAACATTTTCCTGTGGGCATTTCAGCATTCTCAGAGCTAATACCTATATGCTGAACGCCAGCAGACCTTAAGCTATCCAAGTATTTCCTACCATCCTCATCATCTGAGACTCTGCATACATGATGGCATTTAGAACCATAATTTGCTGCAGCAACGAGAGAATTTGTAGCAGATCCACCACAATCTGAAACAGATTCTGCACCTATTTTTAGCAATTTTTGGATAATTGAAGCCTGTTCTTCTGCTGAAGTAAGTGTCATGGAGTCAGCTTCAAGCCCAACACTATCTAGAAAGTCGTTGCTTACTTTGTATTGCGTATCAACTAACGCATTCCCTAGTGCGCTTATGTCATATTTCATTTTAGCTCTCCGCTTGAAGCTATATTAGCTACAATTTTTATTGTTTTGTTTATTTCTCATCCCAATATATAGAGATTTAAAAAATGTGTATGTTGGGTGGCGGCCTTGCTGACCCTACTCA
>RGHK01000031.1 GCA_010024215.1 Pseudomonadota bacterium
AGACTTTACGTTTTAGATAATAATGAAATTAAAGCATCTTATCCCATATCATCATCTAAATATGGGGAGGGCAGTCAAGAGAATTCTTTCAAGACTCCACTTGGAGCACATGAAATTAAGGAAAAAATAGGTTCTGACACAAAAATTAATAATATATTTATTTCTAGGATTAATACAAAAAGATCAGCTGAAATTATTCATGACTTTATAGACTCTGATGATGATTTTGTTACATCTAGAATTTTATGGCTTGATGGGCTAGAAGAGGGAATAAATAAAGGCGGATCAGTTGACTCATATAGACGTTATATATACATCCATGGTACTCATGAAGAGGGTTTAATAGGTGTAAAAGCCTCTCATGGATGCATAAGAATGTTTAATTATGATGTAGTAGAGCTTTTTGATATGGTTAAAATAGGGACAAAAGTTCTTATTAGAAGCTAATATCCCTATTTTTTGTTAATTTATTAAAAATTACCAGCAACAGATGACATAGCAAAGTTCAATTTTTCCTTTCTATCATCAAAAGAAGGCGCTTCTGACAGTTTTTGCCCACTTTCAGCAAGCTTTACAAGTAATTCACTTGGCTTATAGGCATCATTTCCTGTTTTTTCATGATATTTCTTTAGTTTTTCAACAACAACATCAAGTCCCATAGCATTTGCATGATGCATGGGTCCACCTCTCCATATAGGAAAACCATATCCATTTATATAAACTACGTCTATATCAGCAGCTCTTTGTGCTACACCTTCTGACAAAATATCAGCTCCCTCATTAATTAGAGCAAGAATACATCTGTCTGTGATCTCTTCATCAGATATCTCTCTTCTTGTAAAACCATTTTCAGAAGATATTCTTTCATAAATTTCTTCATTTTCTGGTGCAGGATTTGGCGCTCTTGATCCCTCACTATAGTTATAATAGCCTTTACCATTTTTTTGTCCAAATCTATCATTATCACAGAGATGATCTCCTATTTTTGCATGAAGTGGTGACTCAACCCCACTCAATTTTCTTGCTCGCCAACCTAAATCTAAACCAACTAAATCCATCATTCTAAAAGGACCCATATTTAATCCAAAAGATTCAATGGCTTGATCAATCTGGTGGGGAAGCGCTCCTTCTAGCAAAAGCATATTTGCTTGTGCTGTGTAATTAAAAAGCATTCTATTACCTATAAAACCAGGAGCGTTTAATGAAACAACTGCAGCTTTTTTAATTTTCTTACTTATACTCATTATACTTGCCAATGTTTCGTGAGATGTTTCTTCACCTCTCACAACTTCTAGCAATCTCATTATGTTTGCCGGACTAAAGAAGTGAGTACCCACTACCTTATCAGGCCTATTAGTAACTGATGAAATTGCATCAACATCTAATCCAGATGTATTACTCGCAAGTATTGCATTGCTTTGTACATGCTCATCTAATTTTTTAAATATCTCAAGTTTTAAATCAAGATTTTCATATACAGCTTCAATAGCAATGTCTACATCAGACAAGTCTTTATATTCAAGACTAGATGTAATTAAGCCAAAAACCATATCTTTTTGTTCTGGTGTCATTCGACCTCTTGAAACCATAAAATCATAATTTTTTTCAATTACTGAAAGACCTCTTTTAAGGTTATCTTCATCTTGGTCAATAATATGAACTGGAATGCCAGCATTCGCAAAGCACATTGCAATTCCTCCACCCATTGTTCCTGATCCAATAATTCCTGCTTTTTTAATGTCCATTACTTTCGTATCACTCGGAACATCTGATATTTTTGAGGCTGCTCTTTCACCAAAGAAAATATGAATCATGGCTTCTCTTTGAGGGTGCAATAGACACTCGACAAAGTATTCACCCTCTTTTTTTAAGCCTTCATCAAAATCATCAAGATTTATTGCAGCTTCAACACATTTAATAATTTGGCCGGGTGCAAATTGACCTTTTCTTGTTTTAGCAGCCAATGCTTGTGCCTCAACAAGAACATTCTCAGAACCCCTCGCTTCTATCATTTTTTCGTTTAAATCTCTTACTTTTGGATGTTTTCCTTCGCTATTTGCTTTTTCTTTTGCAAATGCTATCGCATCATCAACAACATTCTCTGATAAAAGATCTACAATTCCCATATCTAAAGCTTTTTTTGCAGGAACATGAGATCCTGAAAGCATCATTTTTAAGGCTTCTGATGGGCCTATAAGCCTTGGGAGTCTTTGTGTGCCTCCACCGCCTGGTAATAGGCCTAAATTAACCTCTGGAAGACCAACAAAGGCTGTTTTTGCAGCAATTCTATAGTTACAGCACAAAGCAGTTTCGAGACCACCACCTAAAGTTATACCATTCATTGCAGCTACAAGAGGTTTTGAGCAAAATTCAAGAACCTTAAAAACATCATTTAGACTATGACCACCATGTTCTCCGCCGAATTCAGATATATCTGCTCCAGCTATAAAAGCTCTTCCTTTACCAGTTAAAACAACTCCTACAACACTCTCATCAGCCTCCGCCTTAGCAATCCCCTCGTATAATCCGTTTCTAACTCCCTCACTTAATGGGTTTACCGGTGGATTATCAACAGTAAGTAAAGCTATACCGTCAACAATTTCATAATGAACAGTTCCTTTCAATTTAGTCTCCGAAAATAAATTAGATATGCATTATGCATAAAAAAAATGCATCTTTATTACTCAAAAAGGGCAGGGCATGACAGCATTTTTAAGTTTATGAAATTATTTTATAAAAACTATTGATAATATAATATAAGTATATATAATAATGTATGTCAGCACTCCTCTCCCCCTATTAGAATTTGCTGACACTCTGGAATCATATGGAGGGCTCAGTCCCTCCATTTTTATTAAACATTTGAAATTATGAGTAAATATAAAGAATTTTTTGAAACCGTGATATTGGTAAGTGTTTTTGTAATATCTGTGCTTGCTATTGGCCCAATAGCCTAATATTAGCTAAATATATATAATTCCTACATGAATAAGTTTTTATTTTTCTCACTTTGTTTTTTTATTAGCTTTAAAGCTTTATCATGTTCTGATCTTTTGGATTCAGACATGAGAATTCTAGACTCATCCGAATCAGAAAATCTTTGTAAATATGAAGGAAAAACTATATTGGTAGTAAATGTTGCCAGCAGATGTGGTTATACCTATCAGTATTCTGGCCTTCAAAATTTATATGAAAAATATCAAGATAACAATTTTATTGTTTTAGGTTTTCCTTCAAGAGATTTTTTCCAAGAATATTCAGATGAAAGTGCTGTAGCTGAATTTTGTTCAACTGAATATGGTGTCGAGTTCCCAATGTTTGCAACAGTAAAGGTCAGGGGCAAGAATGCACACCCATTTTATAAGAAACTAAAAGCTGAATCAGGTGTTGAGCCAACCTGGAACTTTAATAAATATCTTATATCTAAAGAAGGCAAGGTTGTCTCAACTTTTAAATCTGGAGTTAAGCCTGATTCTGAAGAATTAATTACAGCAATTGAAAAGATTTTATAGTTTTATTTTGATACCAATACTGTTTTTGGCTTATTAAAAGCAAAAATACCATTATCAACCACACCAGGTATATTATTAAGGAGAATTTCAAGAGCTTCTGGATTTGATATATCAATGTCCCTTATGTCCAATATATGGTTTCCTTGATCTGTAACAAATCCTGATCTGTAAATAGGAGTTCCGCCTAGAGACACAATTTTTCTAGCTACCAAACTTCTGCTTTCAGGAATTACCTCAACAGGCAAGGGGAAAGATCCAAGTTCTTTAACTAATTTTGAATCATCAACAATACATACAAATTCTTTAGACGCAGAAGCAACTATTTTTTCTCTGGTGTGAGCACCACCACCGCCTTTTATTAATTCATTTTTTGGTGAAACTTCATCTGCACCATCAATATAAAACTCTATATCTAGAACGTCATTTAAATCAAAAACTTTTATTCCTTTCTCTTTTAACAAATTAGATGAGGCTTCAGAACTTGAAACGGCTCCAGAGAAAAAATTTTTATACGCAGCCAACTCTTCAATAAAAAAATTGACGGTAGAGCCAGTGCCTATACCTAAAATTACTTCAGGGTGAAGTTTATCTTTAATATAATCAATTGCCTGTTTAGCAACATTTATCTTTGAGCCACTCATATCTGTATAATACAAGAAAAATAACAATAGATAATTACCTTGAGATTAAAAATAAAGAAAACAGGTTCTTTTAAGAACTCTAAAAGATATATAAAGCTAATTGAAGATGCATCTGTATATGATGTAGCAATAAACTCGCCCATAACATTTGCACCTAATTTATCTCTTAAAGAAAAGAATAAGATCTTTTTAAAAAGAGAAGATTTGCAACCAATTTTTTCTTTTAAAAATAGAGGAGCTTATAACAAAATAATCAATTTATCTGATTCTGAAAAGAAGAGGGGTGTTATAGCTGCCTCAGCGGGAAATCATGCGCAGGGCGTTGCAAGTGCATGTAAGAAATTAAGAATAGACTGCATTATTGTTATGCCAATAACTACACCTGAGATAAAAATCAAAGATGTAAAACGATTCGGTGCAAAAATAATTCAATATGGTGATAATGTTGATGCGGCATTAAAGGAAGCTAAAGCTATAGCAAAGGAAAAGAAATTAACGTTTGTGCATCCATTTGATGATCCATATACCATTGCTGGCCAAGGCACCATTGGAAAAGAAATTCTCGAAGATGATAATCACTATGATGCAGTATTTGTTCCAGTTGGGGGTGGTGGTATTCTGGCCGGAATCTCTTCGTGGATAGCGCAACATAATAAAAAGATTAAGGTAATTGGTGTCGAAGTAGAAGACTCGGCGTGTTTTGCTGAGGCTATAAGAGCAAATAAAAGGGTTAAGCTCAAAGAGGTTGGTTTATTTGCAGATGGTGTTGCAGTGTCTCAGGTTGGAAGAAATAATTTTGATGTTTTAAAGGAATGCGTTGATGAAGTTATAACTGTATCTGTAGATGAAGTTTGTGCTGCTGTTAAAGATATATTCGAGGATACCAGAGTATTATCAGAACCTGCTGGAGCACTTGCTCTAGCTGGCCTTAAAGTATATTCAAAAACAATTAAACATAAAAATCTATTGGCTATTAGTAGTGGAGCAAACGTTAATTTTCAAAGATTAAATTTTATTGTTGAAAGATCTGAGCTTGGTGAAAATAGAGAAAAGATACTAAGCATAAAGATTCCAGAGAAACCAGGCAGCTTTTTAAAGCTATCAAGGGTATTTGGCAGTTCTCAAATTACAGAATTTAATTATAGAAAATCAGATTTAGCTGATGCATATGTGCTTGTTGGAGTTAGAACAAAAACAGAAAATTCATATAAGGCTCTAAAAAATAAATTAAAAAAATCAGGTTTTGCATACAAAGACTTAACAAGAAATGAGATTTCTAATGATCACTTAAGACATATGGTTGGCGGTAGAAATAACCAAAAAGCTAATAACAATGAAAGAATATTCAGGGGTGAATTTCCTGAAAAGCCAGGAGCCTTATTATCATTTCTAGAAAAATTTGGCAGTGATTGGAATATATCTTTATTTCATTATAGGAATCTTGGTTCTGCATATGGAAAAATATTAATTGGAATAGAAGACGACAAGCCTAAACAGCTATCACTTTTAAAACATCTTAATAAGTCAGGCACATCATTTACAGAAGAGACATCCAACAAAGCCTATAAAGATTTTTTGAAATAATTAATACTTTAATCTAAATTTAATTGAATATACTTCATCAGAAGGATTGTTCCATGGTTGATTGAAAATTTCTGATTTAGAGTAATTTTCATCTTCTTCAAAATTACTTCCACCTTTTGAATAAACTAAGTAAATATAAGACAAGGGAGCAATTTCATACTTATATCTTATTTGAAATGAAACGACTCCTTGTGTAAAAGGCTTAAGCGATTCGTTTGAGTCATATAAGTAACCTTGTTTATCAGAAACAAGACTCCTAGGATTATCAGCTTGTAGAGCAACAAACTGACTTTTTAATCTTACTTCGTGTTTATTACCACTAAACCAATTTAAACCAACTGATACAGTATCTTGCTGAGAATCATATAAACCAAATTTATTATCTTCACTCCATATCAGCCATTCATTTTCTTTTCTAACCCTATACTGTAAATTTATTTTTAAATTGTCGTTTGGGAAATAGGATCCAGCTATTTTATAAAACTCTCGTTTGTAACCATTAGAGTCCCAAGAATTATATTTATCTCCTTGCTCAAAACTTATTCTCCAATCATAAGTCCAAAATTTATAGTTAATTGCTTCAAAATCTAATGTTATATTTTTTTTCTTTTTTATTTTTACAAACGGAAAGTCAGGATTCTTTCTAGTAATTGTTGTATTTTTTCCAGATGTTTTAATTCCAAATTCAAATTTTAGTTTAGATGTATCTTTAAATATAATCGCATTTTTGTTATCAAATCTTAAAGGATTAGAATTTCCAACCGTATCTGAATCATAATTTAGGTCAAAACCAAATTCGAATTGATCTATTGCAGAATTCTCTTGAAAATCTATTTTTTTCGACCCTCCACCAAGTCCAACATGAATCCAGTCAGCCCTTCTAAGGTAACCAAAATCATTTAATTGAAAATCTTTATCAAAATATAAAACACTACCTGATATAAATGAAAAATTTGATGGCTGGAAGTTAAATTGAGATCTATATCCAAACTTTGAATCATCATTTTTTTCAGAAAAAAGTAAATCAGTAAAATAAGTCAATTGATCAGACTTTACACTCACATAGTCAATCACATTTACAGTTGCAGTCGAGTTATTAAAATCATCATTGACATGAGTCATCATATAGCCAAGAGTTTTATTTCCAAAGTCTGTCCTTGACCTTATGGTATAAAAATTTCTTCCAATAGAAAATGACTCATCATGCTCCTGTGCTGTAAAAAATCCTAATTCAGTTTTTCCCTTTTTTTGTGTATATCGAATCGCATAATCTATGTCAGAGTAATTCTTTTTTACATCTTCACATTCGACACTATCATTCTCTTCTTCGCAGTCATAACTTGGAGCAGAGCCAATTCTTCTTGTATTCATTACAGAGTAACGATCATAGTTATTAATATTAAAGAGGGACTGGTTCTCGTTAAAGAAAGCTCTTTTTTCTGAATAAAAAGTTTCTTGGGCAGAAAAGTTTATCACCACATCATCACTCTCAGCTTGACCAAAATCTGGATTGAATGTTGCATTGATTTGTGTTCCAGTTCCTGAGTTATAAAAAATCTCTGCACCTATTTTATTGTCATTAAATTTAGTAATAGAGTTCTGATTAGAAGATACATATGGGAAAAAATTTAATCTTGATTTTGTATAGTTAGCAATTTCTAAAGAATCTAGTTTTTCAAAAAAGTCTGGCCTGCTGGCAGTAGATCCTGAGCTTGCAACCCATATTTGTTCTTTAGCTCTATATCGTGCGACTGAATATTTTATTTTTCTCTTATTTCCCTTTGGCTGGTTCATAAGAACAAGGTTCCAGGGCAAATAAAATTCTGACACCCAGTAACCATCATATCTTTTTGTTTTTGCTATCCAGTCTCCGTCCCAGTCTGTTTTAAAATCACCCGTTTTAATCTTGATAGCATCAAAATAAGAGTCCCCTAAATTTATAGCTAATATATAAGCCTTATTTCCATCTCCATCAAAATCGATATTTACAGAGTTCTTATCGCTCAATGATGTCATTTCATCCCTTAGTGTTTTTTTAGACAACATAGATGCATTAGTTTGTTTATTTATAAAACCAACATAAATACCGTCTTTATTTGAGAATATATATGCCACTGTTTCGTCTTTTGATTTTTTTAAATTAAATGGAGAAGTTTGATAAAACTCATTTATAGAAAAAGCATTCTCCCACTCAGGTTCATCTAAAATGCCGTCAACCTTAATAGACTCGGCTTTTATAAATATCGCGAAAAAAAGAAGGATAAAAGAAAAGAAAACTTTCATAATATATATATATTTTATATATCAGTTGTATGAAAGTATACGAGACTGAGTGAAAACTCTTTGATACCTCAAATCATGTGGCTCAGCTATATCTTCAGATAGTATTTGAAAATCATATCCAAGACCAATAATGATAGGTTTTTGCTTATGATTTGCAAGACTAGACAAGGCCCTATCGAAATAGCCTCCGCCGTATCCTATTCTATAACCATTGATATCAACTCCAACAAAAGGAATAAACATTGCATCAAACATATGAGGCTCTAAATATTTTTCATTATCTACTTCAGCAATTCCATACTTGTTTTTTATTAAAGTATCTTCCCTAGTTAATAAATTAAATTTCATTTTTTTTTCAGATAAAATTTTTGGCACATATATATTATGAGAATGTCTATGTATTTCTTTTTTTAAAAGGTCTATTGTTATTTCTCTATTGTAAGGAAAGTATAGGAGTACATTATTCATTT
>RGHK01000032.1 GCA_010024215.1 Pseudomonadota bacterium
CATAGCCCAACCAGCATCATATTTCTTTTTTTGCCAATCTTTAGCAACTTGAAGAAAGTCCTCATTTGCAAATTCATTTTTTTCTACGCCTGTTTTTAATTTGGCATTTTTTTCAAGCCAGTCTCTACAAGTTTTTCTAAATTTTGCCTCTTCTGGTGTGTCTTTGAAGTCCATAGTTCTCCTAGTTAATATTTGATTTTTCTAAATTGCTAACAAGTTTCTCTTTCCAATTTCCTAAAGATCCAATATTTAAGGAAAGCAATTTAGATCGCTTATAAAAAAGATGGCAATCATATTCCCATGTAAATCCATTACCACCATGAGTTTGAATATTCTCTTTAGAACACAGCTCAAAAGCTTTTGTTGCACTAACTCTGGCTGTTGCAGCAGCAATAGGCAAGTCTGATGAATCAGAAGATAACGCCCACGCTGCATAGTATGAATTTGACTTAGCAAGGGTTAGAGCAACATACATATCAGCAAGTTTGTGTTTAATGCCTTGATATGAACCTATAGGCTTACCAAAAGCATATCTTTCATTTGCATAATTTACAGCCATATCAAGAGCTGCCTGTGAGCCTCCAATTTGTTCAAAGCTAAAAAGAACTGCAGCTTGGTTAATAATGGATTCATATAATTCCCAACCATTATCTTCACCTCCGATAAGTTTGCTTGGAGTATTTTCTAATTCAATTGAAAAATGACCTCTGCTTCCATCAATACTATCTTGAAGATTGATCTTTATTGATTTACATTCGTGTTCAATCAATCTTAGATCAATACCTTTTTCTGTTTTACATACAACAATAGAATGAGTTGCAACATCTGCATCTGGCACTGCAATTTTTTTACCTGATATAAGATTATTTTCAACCTTAGTTGTAATATTGGAGTTAGATGGAGCAAGAAAATCTTCAGTTACTGCTATTGTTCCAATTATTTCACCGGTAACAAGTTTGGGAAGTAGTTCTTTTTTAGTATCTTCATCAGCATATCTAATTAAAACTTCAGTAAACAGATATACAGATGAAGAAAAAGGGACAGGTGCAAGAAACCTACCAAGCTCTTCTGCAATCACACATAGTTCTAAATGACCAAGACCAAGACCGCCATACTCCTCTGGTATTCTTATCCCAGTCCATCCTAATTCCACTATCTTATTCCAAAGATCGATATCAAGAGATTCTGTAGTTTCTAAAATATTTCTATTTCTTTTAATGGTTTCTTCTTTCTCAAGAAACTTTCTAGCTTCACTTTGGAGAAATTTTTGATCATCTGAAAAATCTAAATTCATATAAACTCTTATTAGTTATTGTAAAATATAATATAGGACGATAATTTAACGACGCTACTGCAAAAAATATAGCACATAGTGATAATTTTTGAAATTTTAAATGAGCACTGATATAAGACCAGACAAGTCATCTCCAGCATACCTAAAAAAATCCAGTTCTGGCGGTCTTTTTGTAGGCTTTCTTTATGTTTTATTATTTATGAGTATTTTAGGTCTTGGCATCTGGCAAAATTTTGAAACAAAATCTACCAGCAAAAAAATACAAATTAATGAAGATAGGCTAGCTATCATAGAAGAGCAAATGAATATTGCAGATGAAGTTAATAATGATTCATTAACAGACATCTCATCTTCCATTCAATTTCTTGACAAAGAAGTAAGAAAACTTTGGGATCTAAGCAATAAGAGGAATAAAGTTAATATTACTAAGTTATTAGCCTCAACAGATGAAATTGAAAAATCTATTAAAGAAATAAATAAGACTCTTACTGAATTCAAAAAAGAGCTTAGCGATAATTCAAAGCGTATTAAAGCAGTTGAACCAGAATTAGATAAAGTTGAGAGTATTGAAATAACATTAAAAACAATCGAAACTCAATTGATGCTTTTAGATGATTCAGTTCAAGCCTTAAATAATTATAAAAAACAGCTTAATCAGTCAATTCTCGAGATTCAGACTGAGATATCATTAATGAACCAACCTTTGGAGGAATCAATACCTTCAAATTGACAATATTAGAATAAATGTTAGTTTTATAGCTGTATGAATAGGACTATCTTGCAAATATTTCTTTTATTAGCTTTTATACCATTGGCTATTCTTGTTGGTTATGGTGTTTTAGTTGTTGCTCCAATATTTTGTTGTTTTCTTGCAATTAATTCATATAAGTTTAAAAATTACAAAGAAATGTATATTTGGATGGGTGTAGGTGGCCTCACATTTATTCTAGCTTTATATATGTTGGGTGTTTTATGATTTTATTAAGAATTTTAATTTTTTGTACATCGGCTGCGTGTTTAATTGCAGGATTAACCACAATGCTTTCACCTGATGTAAATACAATATTTATTCCTTTTGTTGTAGAAACTGTTCCACAAGCTCATTTTGTCAGAAGTTATGCTGGCTTCATTGCTGCTACAGGCTATTTATCGATGAGATTTCTTTATTCTTCATCGAGAGTGCAGGTTGGGACTGTTGTTTTATATATAGTTTCCGTCATGATGATTTCGAAAATCTTTAGTTTTATTTATGAGGGTTTCACGCCATTTTCAATCACATCATTTGTAATTGGAACTGTGTTTGCAATCTCCCTTTACGTCTTGCAAAAAAATAGAAAAAATCAGCTCGACTACAATTTATAATTTTTAAAATTAATCTTTCCATTAAATAATAATAATCTATATAATGCTTCAATCCGGGGATGTGGTGGAACTGGTAGACACGCTTGGCTTAGAACCAAGTGCCGCAAGGCGTGGGGGTTCGACTCCCTCCATCCCTACCAAATTAGACTAAAGAAGTTTACAAAATTAAATTTCAATATATACTTAGCAGCGATGAATAACTATTTAACACAAGAAAGACGGGTTTCAGCTTTATAGCTGGGACTATCCTATTGTGAATCAGACCCAGCTTTTGCTGGGTTTTTTTTATTTTAAAAAAAGTAATTATGAAAAATTTTATCTCTACATCAGATTGGACAAAAGACGAACTACAAGACATTTTGGATTATGCAAAAGATCTAAAGATAAATAGATTTAATGACGCTTTAAAGAATAAGTCTGTTGCTCTTTTATTTTTTAATCCATCAATGAGAACAAGAACTAGTTTTGAGTTAGGTATTCAAGAGCTTGGCGGTTACGCCGTTGTACTTCATCCTGGAAAGGATGCTTGGCCTATTGAGTTTAAGTTAAATTCTATTATGGATGAAGAGGCTGAAGAGCACATAATTGAAGTTGCAAAAGTATTATCAGATTACTGTGATTTGATTGCTATAAGAGCTTTTCCTAAATTTATAAATTTAGAGGAAGATTTATCTGATAATGTGATTAATAGTTTTGCTAAGTATGCTTCAGTACCAGTTATTAATATGGAAACTATTACGCATCCCTGCCAAGAATTAGCGCATATCTTAACAATGCAAGAAAACTTAGGTGATCTTAATGGTAAAGATTATCTTTTGACTTGGACTTATCACCCAAAACCCTTAAATACAGCTGTAGCAAACTCTTCTTTGTTAATTGCAAGTAAATTTGGTATGAACGTAAAGCTTTTATGCCCCTCAGAAGAATATATCCTTCACGAGAATTACATTAATGAAGCAGAAAAGAATTGTAATTCAAATAATAGAACATTTGAGGTCACTCACGATATTGAATATGGCTATGCAAATGCAGATATTGTCTATGCAAAAAGCTGGGGCTCTTTGTCATATTATGGTAACCCTAAAGAAGAAAAAATTATAAGAGATGGCTTTAAGCACTTCATAGTAGATGGAGTAAAAATGTCAAAAACAAATAATGCTTTATTTAGTCATTGCCTGCCTTTAAGAAGAAATATCAAAGCAACTGATGAGGTTATGGACTCAGATTATTGTGTTGCAATTCAAGAAGCAGGCAATAGGATGCATGTTCAAAAATCATTACTAACAACTTTATTAAAGGAAAAATAAAAATGAAAAAAATTGTATTAGCATTTTCAGGTGGGTTAGATACTAGTTTTTGTGTTCCATATTTAATTGATCAAGGTTTTGAAGTTCATACTATTTTTGTTAATAGCGGTGGAACACCTTTAAATGAAGAAAAAAAAATATCAAAAAGGGCATATGAGCTTGGAGCAAAAAAACATATCAACGTCAATATAGAAACTAATCTTTGGTCTCAAATAGTTAAACCGCTTATTTGGTCAGGGTCTTTGTATCAAGATAAGTATCCAGCACTTTGTTCTGATAGATATTTAATTGTTTCAGAAGCAATAAAGCTATGCAAAAAATTAAATACAAAATACATTTCGCATGGATGCACTGGTATGGGTAATGATCAGGTTAGATTTGATTTATCTATTCAGGCTTTTGGTAATTACAAAACAATTACACCAATTAGAGAAATCCAAAATAAGGTTAAAGATGTAAGAGGTTATGAGCAAGAATATCTTAAAAAGAAGGGTTTTAAGGTTTCTAGCCTCCATTCAAAGTACAGCATTAATGAAAATTTAATGGGTGCCACTGTATCTGGCTCGGAAATTGATGAATGGAAAGAGCCATCTAAAGAGAGTTATATCCTGTGTAACACTCCTGATAAGTATCCATCTAATACCAAAAAAGTTGAAATAGAATTTTCAAAAGGTGAGGCTAAAAAAATTAATGGTAAGTTAATAAAAGGCCCAGATCTTTTAAGAATGCTAAATAAGATTGGTGGTAAATATGGTATTGGAAGAGAGTTATTTGCCGGTGATACTATTATAGGTATAAAAGGTAGATTTCTTTTTGAATCTCCTGGTATATCTATTTTGCAAAGAGCACACAGAGCTCTAGAAGAATCTATTTTCACTGATAAACAAAATGCTTTTAAGCCACTTGTAGGCAAAAGATGGGTTGAACTTATATATGGCGGATTTTATTTTGATCCACTAAGAAAGAATCTCGAAAATTTTCTTGAAGATATACAAAAACCTGTGAACGGAAAGGTAACAGTACTATTAAGCCCTGGTAAAGTTGAGGCTGTTTCAGTTGAGGCTAAAAAAATCTTGATTAGTAATGATGCCATATATGCACAATCAGCATCATGGGGTGTTGAAGAATCTTCTGGTTTTATAAAATTGCTTGGAAAAAGCACATCAACTTGGACAGAAATTAACAAATAATAATTTGTCATGAAGAAGAGCTATAAGAAAGATACGATTCTGAAACTTCTCAGTGGGATGAGTAGTGAGAAAGAAATCAGAAAGTATCTAGATAGATTTTCATCTGATGACTATAGATTTGCAGTTATAAAAGTAGGTGGAGCGGTAATACAAAGTGATCTTGAAAACCTTGTCTCATCTTTAACATTTCTAAATGAAGTCGGTCTAAGACCAATTATTGTCCATGGTGGAGGCCCAAAACTCTCTGAAGAACTTCATAAAAGAAAGATAGAGTTTTCGTTCGTGAATGGTCAAAGGGTAACTACGAAAGAAGTACTAGAAGTTGCCTTTGAAATTTTTAGTGGTGAAAATAAAAAAATCGTATCTGCTCTTAAAGATAAAGAGGTCCATGCAATGCCAATTATTGGCGATATTTTTGACTGCGATATTGAAAATTCAGAACTTGGTTTAGTAGGTGATATTAAGAATACTGATTCAAGCAAAATTAAAGATATTATTTCTTCAGGTGGTATCCCAGTTATTGCTCCAATGGGTTACACAAAAGATAACCAACTAGTAAACATTAATGGTGACAAAGCCACGTTAGCGCTAGCCAAAGAAATAATTCCGGATAAAGTCATTTTTTTAAGCGATGTAGGCGGAGTTTTTGATGGCAACGATAATTTAATATCAAATATTAATATAAAAGATGATTATGAAAATCTTATGAGTCAAGACTGGCTTCATTCGGGAATGAAATTGAAGTTACAGCAAATAAAATTATTATTAGATTCATTACCAAGTAATAGTTCTGTATCAATAACCAAACCACTTCATCTAAACAGAGAATTATTTACTGATGCTGGATTTGGAACTTTAGTAAAAGCAGGACATCAAATAGATAAGTTAACATCTTTAAACAAAAAACAAGAAGAAACCGTAACTTCAATATTAGAGTCCTCCTTTAAAGGGACTTTAAATAATGATTATTTTAAGAACGGTCTGAAGGAGTTCTATTTAAGCTCATGTAATAGAGCATCAATAGTTACAACAAAACACAAAAATATCACTTATATGGATAAGTTTGCGGTAATTAACTCTGCCAGAGGAGAAGGTCTTGGTAATGCTATGTGGAACAGAATGCTTTCAGAGCATAACAAAATTTTTTGGAGATCAAGAAGTCGCAATGCAATTAATAACTTTTATAAAGATGTTTGTGATGGTTTTCAAAAGTATGATGAATGGAGTATTTTTTGGATTGGTATAGATGACCTTGATCAGCTTACTGCTTGTATTGATTTTGCTGTGAAACAGCCAGCTACTATTTCCTATGAAAACTAAATTTAATATAGCCATCCTTGGAGGAAGGGGTTATGTCGGCCAAGAGATAATTAAAATTATTAATAATCATCCTTATTTTTTTATATCTGATATTTATTCTAAAACTTCAAAAGGAAAGCTGGTCGATGATTACACTAAGTTAAAGAGCCTGACCTATAAACTATTAGATAGCCCAGAAAAATTAGATTACAAGAATATAGATATTGTAATAATGGCGTTATCAAATAATGAATCACCTGATTATGTAAAAAGCATCGAAGAATATGATCCTAATATTATTATTATTGATATTAGTGCTGATTACAGATTTGATGAAAGATGGGCTTATAAACTACCAGAGTTAACTGTTTCAGATGACAAAAGGAGAATCAGCAACCCTGGTTGTTACGCATCTGCAATACAATTTTCTTTGTTTCCAATAAAACACTTCATTGATGGAAAGGTTAGTTGTATGGGTATTTCTGGGTACAGTGGTGCAGGCGCAACTCCAAATGATAAAAATAATCCTATTAATCTTGAGGATAATATTATTCCATATTCATTATCAGGACATATTCATGAAAAAGAAGTAATGAAGCACTGTTATAAAGATATATCCTTTAGCCCTCACGTTGCTAATTTTTTTAGAGGAATTCTTATAACATCGCACATAAAACTTACTAAAAAGTTATCAAATTCTGAAATACATAATATTTATAAAAGCTTTTATAAAGGTAAGGAGCTTATTAAAGTAATAAAAGAAATACCAATGATTAATAAGGTATCTAATAGTCATTATGTATATATTGGTGGCTTTGAAGTTGATGAAAGTGGGTATGGTTTAACAGTATGTTGCACGTTAGATAATTTATTAAAAGGTGCTGCTACACAAGTAATACAGAATCTAAATCATGCTTGTAATCTTGATGAATTAACAGGAATTAATTATGAATAAAAAAATTTGGAACACTTCAGGTGTAAAAGTATCAGACGAAATTTCTTCATTTTTAGCTGGTGAGGACATAGAGCTTGATAATTCTATTTTTATATATGATATCGACGCAACAATTGCCCATATAAAGGGGCTTCAATCCATAAATATCCTTAAAAAAAATGAATTTCACAAGCTCAATAAGTCTCTTAAGGAACTCAGAAAAAAATTTTTAGAAGGCTCTTTTAAGCTTACTAAAAAATATGAAGATTGCCATTCTGCTATTGAGTTTTATTTAACAAAAGAATTAGGAGATTTAGGAAAGAAAGTTCATACAGGTAGAAGTAGAAATGACCAGGTCTTGGTAGCTATGAGACTATTTGCAAAAAGAAACCTACAAGACTTTAAAAAATTAAATCAATCCATAGCAAAAATTCTCTTACAAATGGCAGCTAAACACGAGCATATTCCAATGCCAGGTTATACACACCTTCAAAGAGCTATGCCTTCTTCGTGGGGTTTATGGTTTGGATCTTATGCTGAATCTTTTATTGATAATATAGATTTAATAAATAGCACTATTGATTGGATAGACTCAAATCCTCTTGGAAGCGCTGCAGGTTACGGAGTTGCTCTTCCCTTAGATAGAAAAATAACAACAAAAGAACTCGGATTTAAGAGAGTACAACTAAATAGTTTATATACTCAAAATAGCAGAGGTAAGTATGAGATGCAGGTTATCAATACTTTAAAACAATCTATGCTTGATGTAAGAAAGTTTGCATGGGATATGAGCCTTTTTATGTCGCAAGAATTTAATTTATTAACTATTGATAAAGCATATTTAACTGG